>JACPBJ010000035.1 GCA_016180375.1 Nitrososphaerota archaeon
CTACTGCTTCCGCTGAAACTCCCATTTCCAACAAGCACTAGTCTAATGTTGGGAAATTCATGTTTGAGTTTGGCAGTCGCCATTATGGCCAGATCTTGACTCTTGATTTTGTCCATCCTCCCTATTACCAGCAAGAGTCTTTCATTCATGCTTATGTTATAGTAATCACGGGTTTCCTGAATATCGGCGTCGGTAGGTTTTTCCCATAACGTGGGGTCTACGTACGGATAGACTTGGTAGGCCCTTCCCCTGTATCCCGCATGGATTAGTCCTTCCAGATCTCTGCGCGTACTGACAATTATCGCATCAAATGCCTCGACGCTTTTGAGCACCAAGGTCCGTAATTCATTAGATACGTTATCCAGTCTGAATGGGACATGCCATCTGAGTATTGTTGGAGCTGAGGGCCCCAACATTGGACCGGTAAGCAACTGCTGAAAATCATGGATAAAGAAGAGATCTACATCATTGAGAAGTCTCAGCATAAGTTCAGCAGAAAGCCAGTTGTATCTGGCATATGCTTCATATTCGTCGGAGTTCACGACAAGTTTGCCAAACCCATGAATTTCATTCCACACGCCCTCCTTGAAACTCGTGTAAAGAGGAATATCATGTTCTTCTGGACTGACATTGTAAAAATCAATGTCGCTCATCGTATAGTGCGGCGGTGCATTGGGGCCCAGAGAAACCCACTTTGGTTTATGGACTAGAGAGAGATCCATCATTCTTTTTAGCAGCGGATAGACCATTGCAGTCACTCCCCCCGGAGTATACTCGTAGTCCTCGCCTTCTACGAGAGACTCCAACTTCAAAGGTCGTTCAAGTTTTCCGTATTTTTCTAGGAGGGAAAAGTAACCTTGCTTGAATCGAACAAGTGGTGTCTGCGTATTCACACAAATCCTGATCTTCTCTCTCAATTCACCAAATCCTCGTATTGCAACAGAGCACTAGATGGGTGTATCACAGGTTCTGCTATTTCTTTCTGCCGACTGATTCTGCAGTAAGTTTGGCCGCATCATCAGGCTCGGGACTAACAACGTATCTTGTTGGGCAGGATAGCTTTATTCCCTCCCTGTCGAACCTATTCTTTACCGCTTTCCTGATTTCACATGCGGTTCCAAAGGCCGTCGGCTGATCCTTTGCCAGAAACAGTAGCCTCAATTTTATCGCTCCTTCCTCGAAATCCAAGACTTGGAATATAGGTTTCAGTTCGGGCAAAACATTTGGATTCTTCTGACACTCCTCAACCATCACAGCCTCCGCTCTATTAACATCCGCGTCGTATGGCACATAGACAACTATCGGAAATAGCTTCTTCATGTCTTGGAGGGTATAATTGATTATGACTTCATCGTCCAGAACAGAGTTGGGAATGATCATCCTCCTGTTGTCCCGAGTGCGTATCATTGTGTGACGGAGCGTTATGTCTTGAATAAATCCGAACTCTCCCTTGATTACCACGGCATCTCCGATCCTGATGGGTTGAGTAAGATTGACACTAATTCCAGAAAGCATGTTTCCTATTACCTTTTGAGCTGCAAGACCTAACACTATGCCAAGAAATCCTGCTCCGAATAGGAGAGTAGTAAGAGACCCTGTGAGGCCAGGGAATATTATGGTAAGAGCAGCAAAGGAGCCACCCAAATATACCGCAATCATCATCACCCTACCCATAAGTCGAAAGGTTGTTTCCCGAGCAGGATTTCCCTCGATGACCTTCTTGATTTGATTGGAAAGCATCTGGTTCAGAATGAACGCAACGACCGAAGTAGCTATCATCATGCCAGCACCAAGTGCCAGGTTACCGAGTTGCACGCTCAACCATCCGGGCAGACTCCCCGGGAACCTTGATTCCCAATAACCCAAAGCAGATACTGCACTCAAGACAAACACAAAAGCGACCATAGGCCCTTCGACTATCTTGACAAGATAGTCATCGATGCTTGTCGCAGTTCTAGCTGCAAGTTTCTTTAAGTATCTTCTAACAAAAATTAGAACTGCTGCTACAGATACAAATGCAGATGCCATGATAGCAAGCAGTATTACCATATCAAATAAGGAAGCTTCGACCATGTTGACGGTCAAGTAAATTTAGACGTTATATTAAGTTTTAACGTCAAAACCTATATAATGGTTTACCGGACGTTCATATTGTGAAGAAAGCTATTAGTGTCATCGACAACCCGGACGTAGCGAAGATTCTTGCGGATCCAATGCGGAGGCTTATACTCAACATTCTTGCTGATAATATGTGTACTGAAATGCAGCTCGCCAGAAGATTAGGAGTCTCAGATCCATTAGTTGCGCATCACATGAAGATGCTAAAGATAGCTGGATTGGTCAGTGTCACTAAGACAGAGGCGGAATCACACGGCATCTTGCAGAAGTTTTATGAGCCGACAGCTATGTGCTACATAGTAGATTATGATAAATTACAGCCAGATCTCAAGAGATACTTCTTTGCCGTTTATTTAGAGAGACTTAGAGGCATCCTTTGTGCCCTGCGATATATGGGCGAATTCTCACAAGAAGTTTCATCGGAGACGATTGAACAGCTGGCTGAGACTATGGCAAGGGCAATTGTTCCTGTTGCAAGAAAGATGAGCGATATGCCACTAAAAAATAGCAGAGAAGAGGTTATTGTGGAACTCTTCAGTAAGACTCTTGCTGTAATAAATCTACTAGGCTCGCCTGTTTCTGGGATGCGGTATCGGAGAGGAGTGAAAAAATGAAATCAAAGAATGCAATTTCTGTCAAAATGACGGTTCAGATGGAATTGTACTTTCCGAAGAATACTGTCATATGATACAATTGACGCTATAGACAAGTCAGGTCTTTACAAGATATACGAACAGTGGCCCATGCACGCAATTGACGCTTGGGAGAAAAAATCTAGACTCCCTGAATTTGATGTAGACGAAGTGATATTCGCAGGTATGGGAGCATCGGGTATAATTGGCGAAGTAATTAGTGATTGGCTCTACGATGCCTCCAGCTACAGTTTCAAGACAATCCATCAACCTACGCTTCCAAGTAGGAAGGATTCCAGAGCACTACTGTTTGCCATCAGCGCCTCTGGTAACACATGGGAAGTGATGTCGGCAGTCAGGCGTGCTGTAGATCTTAAATGGAAAATCATAACCATGTCGGAGGGAGGTGCGTTGGAACAGTTTAGTAGGGTTAATGGAATTCCCCATATTCGCGTGAAGAAGTTTGAGGTACCCAGAGCAAGTTTCCCCTATCTTCTATACAGCGCCATAAGAGCGCTTCATGATACTAGGATAGTCGAATTTTTGGCGGAAGTTGAAGAGTCGATAGAGACTCTTGTACGACTTCAGAGCACATTATCTGCAAAGAAACCTTTCGATCAAAACGCATCAAAGAAACTTGCCTTATGGTTGCATGGGGGCATTCCAATAATTTACGTTCCTTACTACAGCCAGTCGGTTGGTCGAAGATTCAAGAACGGAATCAATGAAAATGCAAAGACGCATGCGTTTGTAAACTCTCTCCCGGAGGTTTGCCACAATGAAGTAATGGCTTGGGAATGTAATTCAGCGCACCAATTCAGGCCAATTCTCATCAGAGATAAAAACGACGAACAGAAGATTTCTGAGAGGTTTGACGGCCTTGGGGATATTCTAAATAAATCAAGATATGCTCATTCTGAACTCTGGACAAACTCCGAATCAAGATTGTCAACACTAACCTCAGAAATATACGCGCTTGATCTTTCATCGATTTATCTTGCAATTGCTAATGGAACTGACCCAAGACCTACACATACGATAGACGAACTCAAGTCAAGATTCCAAGATTCACAAGCTGAACTAGTACCTACCCTGTTGTAGGAAGTTGCATAGTATTACTTCGCTGGACATTCATAGTAATGCTCATGATAAATTACAACGCATTGAGTTTGCAGACCGGTTTGCAAGACAAACAATATTCTAATATGATGAGAGAATTGCATGGTGCGGAGGTATCTACAACTTGTTGAGAAAGGAGATACAGTTTGCAATCATAATAGCTGCTGTAGCAGTGTCAGCCACTGCCTTTGGTCTAAACCAGCAACAGATAGCTGCCACCGCGATATTTTCTTCTCTTATTACGGGAACTCTTCTCTTCTGGCGTTTCAGGCTCGCATTTGCATTCGTTGGTCTTGGCGCATTATTAGGAACCGGGCTTCTTGATGTTGAAACTCTCATCGAATTTGCAGGGCTGGACATCATTCTCTTCCTAATCGGCATGATGACGGTGATAGGCTACCTTGAGGAGAGAAGGTTCTTCGAAAAACTTGTCGACAGGATAATAGGAGTTGTCGGAGACGATCCAAAGAAACTTGTACTTGTTCTGATGCTAATGTCCGCATTTTTTGCGGCTCTTGTGGATGAAGTTACTTCCATACTTTTCATGACAGCAACCGTTCTTCACCTCACTAGCAAACGTGGGGTTAACCCAGTACCGTTTGTTATGATGATAATATTCGCAACAAACATAGGTAGTAGCGCAACAGTTGTAGGTAATCCTGTGGGTGTATTAATTGCATTGCGAGGAGGCCTATCCTTCCAAGATTTCTTGAGATGGGCTACACCAATTTCAATTGTTTCGTTACTGGTAACGATACCTCTTTCTTTCATGTACTATTCAAAAGATATTCGTATGTTGGGAGAGAGGATCAAGGAAGGAACAAATGCAACTACGGTTGTTATTGCTGCAGACGATCATCCAGAAGAACAAACTCCAAACAACCAATCAATGCGGACGAGCTGGCTGCTCTTTATCGGAACCATCGTCTCTCTGGTTCTCCATACGCAGGTCGAACAACTTCTGCATCTCCACAAGAATTCTATGCTTATTGGGACAGCGATAATTGCAGCTGGTATTGCACTTTTCCTTGAGAGGAATAGGGCAAGGGAACTCATAGAAAGACGGGTCGACTGGTGGACACTTAGTTTCTTCCTTATACTCTTCGCAAGTGTAGCGACTCTGAGTTTCACTGGAGTTACACGCGTAATATCACAGACTCTCTTTACGGTCTCAGGGGGAAATGAAACCTTTGCTTTTTTGTTGCTAACTATAATTGCAGGTGGTCTCAGTGCTCTCTTGGATAATGTTCTAGCGGTAGCAACGCTCTTGCCCGTGGTTCAAGATTTCGGTACGCTTGGAATAAACAACTTCCCGTTATATTGGGGACTTCTGTTTGGAGGAACGCTCTTCGGAAATCTTACCATGATAGGCAGCACTGCAAACATAGTTGCGATTGGAATGCTTGAGAGGCGTAAAGTTGGGCACATCACACTCATGCAATGGATAAAACCCGGTGCCATCATTTCATTGTCAACTCTGACTTTGGCTATCATTCTAGTCTTCCTTCAGATTCCGTTTATGCCTAGTAGAAATTAATCGAGTCTTTGCTTCGCAACAATGACTAATGAGCCATCAATTCTATCTATCCAGACTTGAAATGATTCACCAACAAGAAAGTTAAACAGATCATACCAAGGAAACCTAGGATGTTGCCTGACGGTTATCCTGAATCCTCCGTATTGTAATACAACTTCACCTTTATCACCGACTATAGTCTGCAAAGCGTCTAAGACTGGCATCTTAGGCTTTAGTGATTCCAACATTTGAGATACAGTAATACCGCAATATAACATTAACGAAACAAGCACAGCCAATACTGATATTAGATAACGAACGGCTGACTCCTCCAGAAAAAGATCCTATGAGGCTTGTACAATGGTCCAAATCAAAATATCAATACTCACAATTTCAATGATGGTGCTGATACTTGTTGTTCCTTCCCTCCACTTTGTAGAGGCTCAGGATGTGCGTCCAATAACAGTTAGTATGGGGGTATACATCGTAAACATTGGAAGGTTCGATGTAGGAACGGGCTCGTTCACTGCCGACTTCTATTTGTGGTTCAGCTGGAAAGGCAACTGGTCATTAGAAGGGGACGCATCAGGAAAGGCTTTCCCCGAGAGATTCGAGTTGATGAACGGAAAGATAGACAAAATTACGCTGTTAGATTCGAGCAGGAACCTACCGGGAGGCTACAACTATTTGCTTTATAGAATTCAGGCATCTTTGACGGATCCAGTCAACCTTCAGGACTATCCGCTCGACCAACACAATCTTACAATTGAGGTTGAAGACCAAATCCTCACAATAAGCGATCTAGTGTACGAGCCAGATTCTCAGAGCGGCGTCGACTCTTTGGTAAGAATTCAGGGATGGGATATCTTGGCTACAAGTATATCATCGAAGACAAGAGAGCATCTTTACAAGACAACCTTTGGCTTTCCGAATCAGAACCACACGGAAACGTATTCCAGATTCGTGTTCACACTTCCAATATATCGCCCAGTACTCTCCTCCCTAATAAAAACGATGATACCAATAATGGTGATTCTGCTTATCGCAATGATTTCCTTCCTAGTCAAACCAGAGAACTTCGGTCCAAGAATTTCTCTGAATGTCACAACATTCCTTGCAGCAGTGGCAAATCACTTGAATCTCACTGCGAGCATTCCTCCCGTTGGATTCCTTACCTTAGCGGACAGGCTCATGATAAGCGTGTACATAGTTCTGGTGTACGCTCTGGCGGTTACCGTAGGATTGGCCGCTATAAGCAATGAAAGACGGCTGTTGCTTGTGAAGAGACTGAACCAAACAGGAGGAGTCGTAGCCCCAATAGCTGCCATAATTCTTGTTGGAATGCAATTCTTTCTCTGAGTCGGGACGGGCTAGTGCGCCCCCTATGTAAAACAGGTGGGGCATCATGAAGGAAGAAGCGATGTTAAGGATAGAAGTTTTGTATTTCATAAAGCGCCCCTGAACACAAAAACGATCTTGGGAACGATATTTTCTGAAGATTTTAAGGCAGCTCTAAAGAAGGAAATACAGAAACAAAATTGCATGTTATACCTCCACTTATTCTTACCTGGAGGAGCGGTCTTCATGATTGATAAAGACGGTAGAGTCTTTCCAGTTGAGGGTGGTGAATTTAGAGAAGACGAAGCCAGAGAACTAAGCCGTCTAATTATCCCCGCAATATACAAGATTCGTCAGTTTCTATACGATAAGGCAAATAAGACTTCAATTTAATGCATTCTCAGTAAATCGAATTAGAATCTAGCGTACCATGTTTGCCGTTGTGTACTGTTGAGCATTCCTTCGCATTCGTTCGAGACCGGGGGACAAGCAGTGATAGCATCGGTCAGGGGAGGGGGGAGAAGAACAATCAAGAAAATTGCAACAACCGAATATCGGGCAGTTGCTTCATTATTCGTAATTACAACTTTCGGGGCAAAAGCCAATCTTGTTGATGTCGGCCTTGGACACAGAGTTGATCAAGCTCTCAAGGAATTAGATGTAGATTTCGTCTACCCTAACTTCAGGGGGCTGGTCCTGCTTCACGATCCAAGCGTAGGAG
>JACPBJ010000036.1 GCA_016180375.1 Nitrososphaerota archaeon
GGTTTATTAGCATATTTGAAGTTGCCTCGGAAATTCGACAACTAATTATGCAGAGGATAGATTTTGCAATCGGTCTGATCTGTTATTCTCCCTGCAATGAGCGGATGAGTTCTATAGTATAAACACTTATTATAGCATAAACAAGCCTTCTATCGTGTTGAATTTTTTTCCTCGAAAGACCCTTCACTTTAAGGTATAGGAGGCTTCTAGATTTGGAGAATCTGAAACCGATTGTCCTTCCGTTTGCCCTAGGGTTAGATGAGAAAGGAAGGAACATAGAGCTTTCAAGAGATGTTGAACTTGCCCTTGTCTTCTACATGACAAGGCGGGAGCTGAAGGAGCTTTCATCGACTTTCGGGATGAAACTCCGTGTTGGTCGGAGGCTGAAGGAGGGACCTCAGGTTCCGAATGCCACGTTCGCAATGAAACTCTACTATCCTGCATGGGTGACTCCGGTAGGTGAGGGGAGGGGCTTGATCATAGACGCATTAGGGCTGTTACGTGAGGTTCTTCGGTATGACGAGCTCCCAGACTGCGACCTTTTTCTTAGGGAAATAAAGGAGAGCCCTTCAATAGAGGCCTACCTTGCTACCCTGAAAAGCCACATCTTCACGTTTCTGGACTTCGGAGGCTCAAGGGCTTCGGTTTCTACCCTGATAACAAACTCCAGCATTATCTCGGATCTGCAGACCGATATGATCCACTATAGTGACGAGCCTGTCGCCAATGCCCTTTCTCTAAACCCTACTATTCCTTGGCAGGATGCTCTGAAGATTTCCGAAATGCTCCGCAGTGCAGGGGCCGACATCGAAAGGATGTCTGTAGCAAAAGAAGAGCTGACTAACCGTACTAGTTCTTGGCTTGACCGCCAAAACGAATCCGTTGAAGCCCTCCGGAAGGAGTACCTACAGCTTATGGGAAGTGAGGCTGTGGAGGCAAAGATAGATGAGCTACATCAACAAAGGCGAAGAAGAGTCAGCGAAATTGAAGACGAGAAGGAGAAGGAGGTGGCTTTCTTGGAAAGTGAGAGAACCGAGCTTGAAAATGAGATGGCAGCCCTGAAGCAGAAGAGGCCAGTCCTCATTCAAACTCTGCAGTCCTATAACCAGCAGAGGCCAGCCCTTCTAGATCAGTTGGCGGAACCACAGAAGAGGAGGAATGAGCTTTTGAAGACGCTGTCGACTCTTACTGCACAACTTGAGAACGAAAAGGCGGAGCAACTAAGGCTGGCGGACATGGCTGAAACCCGGGTTGCATCGGATACGGAGCTTGCTGGGGTGAGGGAGAGACTCTCCCAACTCGCACTGCGCATAGCGGAGACTGGAAAACAGATCAATGAAGTCGAGCACGCTTTAAGGATTGAGGAAGAAAAGAGGGAGGCGCTACAGGGCTCGATAATCAAGCTCACTAAGGAGGCTGTCCAAGTAAGCCGGCAGATCTCGGAATTGGATGCCTCCTTGGATGAAAATGATGACCGCATAGGCGTTATCCCTCATCTGATAGAAGGGGTGAGAAGGCGCAAGCATGAAGAGATCCTTCAGGTAGATCGCGAATACCTCTTAAAGGCCACGGAGGCGCGAACTAGGGTTGGTGCTTTGCGGGCGGACTTCGCTGGGAGGATAGACCGCGAGCGGAGGATAATAAAAGAAGTGAGCACTAGGTCCGAACGCATTGCCTCGAACATTGATGAGCTGGCAAAAAGGAAGTCAACCTTCATCAAGGATTTGAAGAGCAACACTGTTTTCGTTCCAAGAAAGATTGAGTTGACCTCACCAGGGCTACTCCAGATCCCCTTCTACCTTGTAGCCTACTCGACCCCTGTCGGGAGAAAGTATATCCTCTACCCTCCTCTAACTGCCTATCAAACCAAGAAGGCCTTCTTGGCTGGACGATTAAGCGTCAGAGCTCGCATGAAGAGCCTAGACATCATAAGAGAATGGTTACTGAGTATGTTGCAATCAGACTATGCCTTCGAGGATAAGGTGGGAACGATTGCTGAGAAGATGAACATACTAACTAGGCCCGACACATGGGAGAAGTTAGTGAAAGGACTGACACAACTCAAGAATAGAGGATGGATCTCCAAGCACACCTCAAGTAAGGTTATCACCACTTTCTCTGAGTATTTCCGCCCTAAGGAGGAGACGCCTGAAAAAGAGGAGTTATACAGAAGCTCAATACAGACCGAAGGTTAGGACAAGAAGATGAAGATATGCGCAGTTAGCCAGTCCTTCTATCCATACAGCGGAGGGGTATCATACTACCTGCTCTGGCTTGGGAAGAAATGCCGAGGTCTGGGGCACAGCCTGCAGGTAGTGCACCTCAGGTCAGCCGATTCTCCTGTTGAAGATGTCATTGAAGGGATCGGGGTTCATAGGGTACCCTCCCAGCCGCTGGATCCTAGGGTCAGCATGGGCTACACCACCTTCAAGGAACTCATCCTGAATGTATTCCACGGAGAAGAGACTTCTGAGGAGAAGCTGATTAACAAACACCTCCACGGGTTTCATGAATATCTCACTGTAAGCGAGCAATTCGCTAGGAGGGTTAGGCAAATCTACGACAGTAGTCCCTTCGATCTTCTACACGTACACGATTTCCAGCTACTTCCCCTTGGCTATATGCTCAGAGATATCCCTTCACCCAAAATCTTCACCTGGCATATCCCATTTACGGAGGATGTTCCCGAAGCTTGGCTCCGCTTCGTGATCGATTACATGAAGGAGTACGACAATGTGGTCCTTTCGACTAACGCATATGTAGCCACTGCGATTCATCACGGACTTGCCTGGTATAAGGTTACGTGCATAAATCCCTTCATTGCAGTCGACGGGCCCCCGTCCAACGATTTCCGACCAAGATACGGTTTGAAGCCAGACGATAGAATGATATTATGCGTTGCAAGGATAGACCCACTTAAGGGCCAAGACGCCTTGATCAAGGCTTTACCCGCTGTCACTAAGGTAATACCCAATGTGAGATGCGTCTTCATCGGGGATGGCTCCATGACCAAAGAGGTCCTTAAGGCCTCGGCCAAGCGCGTCCACGAAAAGAATCTTAGGGATCTTGTTGAAGCCCTCAAGTTGGAGGGGCGAGTAATTTTCACTGGTCACATCTCAAGAAACGATCTCATGCAAGCGTATGAGACTTGCGATGTAGTGGTTCTGCCATCCATTATGGAGGGATTTGGGCTGACCGTAAGCGAAGGGATGGCCTTTGGTAAGCCAGTAGTGGGATCAGCCACCGGAGGTATAATGATGCAGATACTGCCTGGTGTGAACGGATACCTTGTGGAACCAGGGAACTCGCAGCAGCTGGGCGAAGCGCTGACCCTGATCCTCTCAGACGACAAGTTCAGAAAAACCTTAGGGAAGAAGGCTCGGCAGGTATTCGAGAACCAGTTCAGCGTGGAAAGGGGTGTAACGGACAACTTGGAGCTGTATGAGAGAGTTATAACCTCCTACAAGGCGCAGAGGGAATGGGGCCAGCAGTTCTCCACCTCTCCTAGGCTCGTGTGATCAATAGCCCGTAATAGGTCGTTACTGTCGTCGGTTCTGTCAAGTTCATGGGCCCTGACTACCCGGAAAGTCGAAGTTCAAGTCAAGATCAGGATAGCGGTAAGAAGGACTCCAAGGAAATTATTGGCATGCTTACAGGAGCACGGCAAGGTTGTTGCGAGTCTCTTAAAAGTTAGGGGGTTAAAGGTTAGTTTGACTTCTAGGATCAAGGCAAAACTAGAGCAATTGATATTTACGTAAACTATCCAAGGTTACGAGTTCATGGTCGCGCTCTGGTCAAGGCTATACCTTATGATCTGGCTAGCTTTTGCTCAATTCCTCCTAGTACTTTCTCCTCTAAAGATAGTAGAACTCCATGCAGTTATTGGAGGCATAATATTGGTCTTGGCTCACTACAACAATAGGCAGCTAAAAACAACGGCAACGCCAAGCAGGATAAAGAGGATCGTCAAGAGCACGGCAATGCTGGCCACGGTTCAGCCTATACTCGGGATTCTACTGTTTCTAAACCTATGGTCTATCGTCGCTCTTCTATTCTCTGAATTCATATCTTTGGCACACTTGACTACTGCATTGGCAATTATGGCTCAGAGCGCATCAACAGCAACAGCCTTCGACATGTGGGAGGAGAAGGAGTTTGTTGTGTCGCCAGCATGAGTGTTGGAAACTATGGCTTCTTCACGGTAAAGATAACGCATTCAGCAGGAATCATAACGCCCTCAGGAGTTTCATGGCGTTTGATGTTCGCGCGGGTCTTTCTTAGAACTTCCTTCTGAACTTGAGGTTCTTCCTCGTGCAATGAGTGTCCCAATGGCGTTCCCTCAATTATCATATTGAGATATTCCTCTCCATTGGCCGCTTTCCAAACGCCATTCACCCGCGTCTCCTTTGCGTCCTTGAAACCTGCCTTTTTCAGCATGCCTGTCAGCTCGCCACGACCACCTAACTCGTAGGGAGTTGGCAAGTACCCTGTTTCGTCTGGCTCTGCATGCTCCATCATCGGCCCGACTAAAACGTCGATGGCAGGTACCCTGTCGCCTATACTCCAAACGGTAAGACCAACCCTCCCTCTTGATTTCAGAACGCGGAATATTTCATTAGCAGCGGCATGCGGATCGGTAATTATTTGAAATCCAAAACACGAAACCGCAACATTGTAACTTTTCGCATCTAAATCTAGTTTCTCTGCGTCCATCTTCACAAATTCAACATTCCGAAGCTTTCTCTTTTTCGCGTTCTTACTGGCAATATCTATCATATTCTTAGAAAAGGTCAATCCCAGTGACGCGCCCTTTTGGAGCAACCATAGACGCTATCGTCATTGCTGGCTCTCCAGGCCCCGTGCAGATATCCAGAATGCGCTGTCCTTGCCAAGGCTTAATTTGTTTTAGCAGTTGGCCGTGGAAGGGCATCAGTTGGTTCATTACCGGAAGATATTTTTTTGCGCAGGCATCCCAAGTTTCTTTTGTATAATTCTTGTAATACTCGTCAGTATACTTCCATGGCATCTCACCGCTACAATTGAATAACTATGGTAAAAGCGTTCGTGAAAATAAGGAAACCATAGTGATCTGCGCTTTCTTCATAAAAAAAGGATCTCTAAGCAGAAGCTCTTTGCTTTACTTCGCTACTTATGGTCTTCAGAACCTTGATAGCCTCGTCTATGTGCTTCTTGGGGTTGAATTGAGACGAGAAGACATGCCTGACAACACCATTACCATCTATAATATATGTCACCCTGCCGGGGATTAGACCCAGTGTTGAAGACGCGCCGTAAAGGTTTCTAACCTTATTTTCTGTATCACTCAGCACTTGATACGGTAAGTTGCATTCTGATGCGAATGCCTGATGGGACCCTACGGTATCAGAGCTTACGCCTATGATCTCGGCTCCGTATTGTTTGAAAGTCTCGTAGTTATCTCTGAATGTTCTTGCCTCAACGGTACAGCCAGGAGTGAAGTCCTTTGGATAGAAATATAGCACAACAATCTTTCCTCGAAAATCCTCAAGGCTAATCGTCCCTCCAGATTGAGAGGGCAACGAGAAATTCGGTGCCACGTCGCCTACCTTGACCTTGGGCATCAGGTCAGAGAGAAAGCAATAGCCTAAAACTGTATCCCCAAATCAATAGAAAGGTCTAATTCTGGCATTATCTAGGATACTCCACATGCAGAAGGCTGTTCATACCGTCAACCAAGGTATCAACAATCTTGCCTATTACTGGTCATTCCCCGAAATTGTTGCACATGCAAAAGGTTGCTACAAAAATGAGGGCATATCTGTAGTATTTCACGATATAACTCCGAGCGAAGTAGTTCCGAACAAAAGTGAGATGTACAAAGAGCTCCAAAAAGAAGGAAAGCAGGACGCGTATCACGCTGCAGAATATGTTTGCATAACAAGGGCGATCAGCAATACGACAGGCAAGATTGTTGCTTATTCGCCTTGGGTGAAAAACGGGCTCAATGCGAGTTTTGGATTGTATGTGAAGCCCAATGCTGGCATAAAGATACCTGCAGATCTAAAGGGTAAGTCAATAGCGATAGAGAAGGGAACTGGCTCTTACTACACTACGATCGAAGATCTTGAGAAATCAATTCCCAGAGAGCAGATCAAGTTGACGCAGATTGGCGATCCTCATCTTCGTTTAGAGGCACTTGTTCGCGGGGAAGTTGCTGCTGCGAGTGTCATGGGCCCTTATGCCGATCTTGCAGAGCGCATTGGGATGGTGAAACTAATGGAGTCTAGCAGGAGAAAGGGAACTCTGATGATCGTCAAAAATGACATAGATTCTTCGACCTTGGCAGCTTACATAAGGGCAACTAACAAAGCGATACATAAAATCAACACCAAACCTGACGAGCACAGAGCGCTATACTTCAAGTGGTTCAGTAAGATAATCCCAAGGCTTGTAGACGAGCTGAGAAGCCCTGTGAAGAAGATGCAGTCAAGTATGACGGTTCCAAAGTGGAAGGAATGGGAGAAGTATAGCAAATCTGCTTTCGAAGATATCTATGGATGGATGGTAGACCGCAAACTTGTAGAAGCAGGCCACAAGTACGAAGAGCTCGTCGACCTGAGATCTTTCCGCTAGTCTAATCGATGACAGTAATCTTTCCTAACATGTATGGATGAGGCGTGCAGTGGTACGCATATGTTCCGACCTCGCTGAATATTCTGCTCCAAGATCTTTGTGGCGCAATGTCACCAGAATCCCAAATCCCTTTGTCGGATGTCGACGTGTGAGCCACGTCATCCTGATTTACCCATGTTATCGTTGTTCCCTTCTTTATAGTTAGGTCTCTGGGACCAAAATCGAAAAACCTGACTTGTATGATAACCCTGTCCGTGCCCACTATGTTCAGTGTCCCATCTAGGGTTTGGAATATCGGGCCAGCGACGGCCATGAAGGTAATATTCCTGTTGCCTGGCTTTGCATCTTTCAGGACTGTTAGGGTAGCATCGACTGTAATCTCGCTGTCTTTGGGCATTTTCAGAGGAGAGGGTTCGACCTTGAATTGAACGCCCGGGATGGGGGTGTAGAGCTTGAAAGTTACATCTGAGCTAAATCCTCCAACGGATTGTATCTTGATCTTGAAAGACTTCGAATCGCCAGGCAATAATACAAAGTTCTTTTCTGCCGATGTGATTGCAAAATCGCCCACTGGGACTGAAAGTGGTGGCGTTGGCCGCTGTGTCATTAACACGAAAAGCAAGCCGATCTCAGCAGCAATCACAATTCCTAAGACGCCCATGAGTACTAATTTATTCAATGGACTTCACCTGAGAGGTTTTGCAATCTATCAAAGCAAACCCGATGTATATATAGTGAAGGTCTGACTAAAAACTCATATTCCAAGTTTTGAGAGCAGATACCAAGTTGCCTGACATAGTT
>JACPBJ010000092.1 GCA_016180375.1 Nitrososphaerota archaeon
AACTACTCAACTCCTTCCCTCTACACAGCATCCCTCCTTTTCCATCCTGATCATAGTATTAACAATTACCTCATCAACATTGTTTTCCTTTCCCTGCTTTATATAGACCCCCCTATGGTTTCCGCACAGGGGCAAACAAGCACTCATCGTAGTTTATATTGCAACCCCCCGTATAGCTCATACTAAGGGGTACGATCTGTTAGTAACCAATTTTAGTAATTCCGAAGTTATGCTTAATTAAAAAGCAGAAGTTTGTTTATTCATTTGGCGGCTCGATCTCTGGAGGAATTAAAAGGAAAGTTGCTCTTCCACAACAGCATGGATATTTGGATGACCCTATGCAGGGAGAAAGCGTGGAACAGGCATGACTATACCAAATACGACCGATTCATTACATATCTCAAAGAACAGAAGGTCCAATTGACGAGTGCTCCGCAGGGTCATCCTATGAAAGATGCCTCAGGAAAGCCCGTCGAAACATATACGATTAAACTCGATAAAGCAACAATCGATAAGATACGTTTATTCACTTGACAATCGATGTATGGGTGTCCATCTCAGCTAATTCTTCCTCTTGCATACTTACAAATTTTGTTCAGCAGACATTCATTGCATTTTGGACCTAAAGGCCGGCAAACTTCCTGCCCAAATCTGACAAATAATTCATTGATGCCCAGCCAGAGACTCGCGTCTACCTTTCGCATGAGTTGAATTTCTGTCTCTTCCGGGTTTTTCGTGCTTACTAAACCTAGCCTGTTCGATATCCTATGTACATGTGTATCAACAGGAATGGCTGGCTTCCTGAATCCATATACGAGAACGCAGTTTGCCGTTTTCCTACCCACACCGGGCAGTTCCAGAAGCTCTATCATTGATTCTGGAACCCTGCCTCTGTATCCTGTTACTAGAATCTTTGCAACTTCCCTGATTCTTGGAGCCTTGGTCTTGTAGAAGCCTACGGGCCTTATCAGTTTCCTTATTTCAGCAACCCTTGCCACGGCAAGAGATTTTGCATCTGGATACCTTGAGAACAATCTATCGCTTGCAGCCAAAGTAGTTTCATCTTTGGTTCTCGCAGAAAGGATTGTTGCAATCAAAACCCTAAAAGGATCTTCCTCGGCACTAATCTGGCCAAGAGCTGTTTTATCTTCAATTCTCTCAGAATGGGTCATCCTTGCTATGGCATCAAGAATATGGTCCATGTTGAGGGATTCTTCCAAGTTAGCGTACGATGCGTAAAGTGAGCTTATAAGTAGATTTTTGGAGGGCTCGTTAGATGTCCACAGACGCCAAATTCAAGGTCCAAATAATGCAGAAGGATAAACCACTGAAGATTCCAAAGGAAGTTACTCAAGCGCTGAAGGGTGCTGCAAGTCCAAAAGCGATGGGAAGGATGAAGAAGGAGGCTATCTTCTGTCCAGTTGCTAACGAAGAGAAGCCATTTCTCTGGTGTTTTGCATGCAAATCATTTCTTAGGCGCGTGACAGGTGTTGTAGACTGTGCTGGAGGACCGGCCGAGTTGGATGTTTAGCGTGAAGATATTATTTCCTGATCGCCCGTATACGGGCGTAGTTTCTTAGGAACTATGATCGAACCATCCTTCTGCTGATGGTTCTCCATTATTGCGATTATGGTTCTTTCAGTTGCAACTAGAGTGCTGTTTAGAGTATGGCATAGAACGCTCTCCTCGTGAGGTTTGTATCTGAATTTGATGCCTAAGTTTCTTGCTTGGTAATCGGTGCAGCTACTACAGGAAACAACTTCTCTGTAATTCTTCTGCCCTGGTAGATAGGCCTCAATATCATACGTCTTAGATGCGACCTTTCCCATGTCCCCGGATGACAACAACATAATTCTATATGGAATTTCTAGTGCTTGCAGAAACTCCTCTGCATTCTTCAGCAGTATTTCGTGCTCGTTCCACGATTCTTCAGGGTTGCAGAACACAAACTGCTCTACCTTTTCAAATTGGTGAACCCTGAATATACCTTTCGTATCTCTGCCATGTGCACCCGCCTCCTTCCTGAAACATGGACTAATTGCAGCATACCTAAGCGGCAGATCACTTGCCTGAAAGATTTCACCTGCATGCATGGCAGCTAGAGCATGCTCTGAAGTTGCTATCAGGTACAAATCTTCATTTTCTATTTTGTATATCACATCTTCAAAGTCGGAGAGTAATACGGCTCCGCTCACTGCATCCCTGTTGAGCATGTAGGGAGGTTGCACGAGCCCGTATCCTCTTCTTGAGATAAAGTCAAGGGCAAAGGAAATGATAGCATAATTCAATCTAACCATATCCCTGTTGAGGAAGTAAAATCTAGCACCAGAGGTCTTTGCCGCTCTTGCAGTATCGATGAGTCCTGTCTTGTCGCCCAGAGCGATATGATCCTTAACCTCGAAATCAAAATCTGGAAGAGTGCCCCACTTTCTTACTACAACATTAGCAGTATCGTCTTTTCCAACGGGCACTGATTCGTGTATCATGTTTGGAAGCATTTGCATGAGTGCGCTAATTTTAGCATCCAACTCCCTGACACCAGAATCTGCCCTTGCAATTTGGTCAGAAACTTCCTTCATCTGCTCCACATATGCATCAGCATCTTTTCCAGCATTCTTTAGCTTGGCAATCTCCAATGAAATCTGATTTCTTTGCGTCTTCCAAGTTTGCGAGTTCGTTATCAGTGCCCTGCGTTCCTGATCCAGTGCAAACAAATCATCAAGAGGAAATTGCATGTTTCTTTTCGATAGCATCTCTCTGACTTGCTCAGGTTTTTCTCTCAGCAGTTTGATGTCTATCAACTAGGCCTCTCCAATTGTCCCCACTACAGCAGATATACTTACTAGGACTTCATCAATTGTATTCAGCAAAGTTTCCATCTTACCATCCGATTGAAAATCAATGTATAGCTCCCGCCCCTCAAGATGCTGCTGCATCGAAAGCCCTACTGGAAAGTTGACATTATCTGGTCTAAGAGATTTCTCTACAGCCCTCGCTGCTCTCCGATCCCTAAACACGAATTTCAAATTTACCTTTGCATTGCTGTTCATATCTTTGAATTAACTTGCTTGACGAATGCCTCAAGCCTAGATATGGGTATCTTTGCACCCGCAGACGATTTCGTTCCTCCGCCTCTTCCTGCGCATTGTCTTGAAACTTCTTGGAAGATTAATCCAAGGTTGGACAATTCCCCACTTCCAGGTGTCTTTCTGGCAGAGATTTTGAATTGTCCGCTTTCTGTAGCAGTTTTTACCATCAGAACTCTACCGTGAAATCTTGATAGAGAGGATAACATGCTGGCAAGAGGGCTTAGCAGGTTTTCGTTTACTATGCCGTCACCAGTTATAAGAATTGATTTTGCAAATTCCGTGACTCTTTCCTCGTCTCCCAACAGTGTTCTTATGTATCTATTCAGAGCCTGTCTGTAATTTGCCAGCATTCTTTCTCCTTCGTGGAGCGACTGATCCCTGTCACCCATACAGATAGCCACCGCAACTCCTGGCTGGCCCATTCTTGCACAAGCCTCCAATATGGCTCCAAATTCTCTGGCATCACGAAGAGGCGAATGCTCATCCTCTTTCAGAAGCGTGTATACGTTGCCTATTATCTGCCCAAGAGCACTCTCAGCCTGCGTCGAATTTGTCAGATATGGTATTAAAGCGTCTACAAGTACCTTCTTTTCATCTGCAGTAAGGTCTGCAAGAGTTCGCCAAGCATCTTCATCCTTCGTTTGTATTCCGCAAGAAACAAGAGTTGCTAAGCATGCATCCTTACTCCCAGTTAAGCCTGCAATGTAGGGAAAAGTGGTCGTAGCGATGGCTTCGTGCACTGGTCTAGTTTCGCGTCCAAAGAATAATAGATCCACAGAAACTCCAACTTTGTGGTTCAGCACATTTTCCAATGATGCTTTGTTGAGCCCGAGCAGTGAATGGTTCTCACTTTGGTCTTGACGATCTGCCAATGCCGCGACGACAGTGAACCACTCCAGATCTGAAGCTGAGCGGTCAATTTCATAGGCGAGAAGATATACCAAAGAGGTTGTGGAGGCATCTGTTCCTCCATCAAACCCGAATTGAAAGGGATTGAATACATTTTTGATTGCCAGTTCGTCATTCGTAGTCTGATGATGGTCAACAGCAAGCCATTTCCCTCCAAGAACCTTTTCAAAATCTTCAGCCATCCCCGCGCCGAGCTCGCAAAATATGTAGAGATCATGATTATCCTCCTTTAACTGATTCAGTAGCTCTGGACTGATTTCAGGAACTATTCTGACTATCACTCTGCCCCTCTTTGTCTGTATGGCCCCTGCTAGGACGCTTGCAGCACAAATACCGTCAGCATCATAGTTGGCTATGATGATTACCGATTTGCCTTCGTTTACTTCTTGTGATATCCGCGAGCCTATTTCCCTAGCTCTCTCAACAAGAGCTGGTAAGTCGCCCATCGCATAGCTCTCTTCCTACTATGCCAGCTGCGCCACAACCGCAGAATACTTCCAGTTCTGTGGAATGGTACCTTTGCTCTTGTGGTACTTTGCTAGCCTGTGAATCTTAGCTTCAAGAAGCTCTAACGATCTTACGTTCTTGTTGTCCAGTTTGTGAACCTTCAAATGGCCCTGAAGATGTTGAGCCCTTCTCATGAGTCTTTCAAGATCTTCTGGAAGTGAAGGGGCAGCCTTGTTCTCTTTAAGAACTTCTGCAATTGATTTCCCCAAGATTGGTTTTACCAAAGGAACATTGTGTTCGTCGCGGAGCCTTTGACCAATTTGACTAGCTGTTAATCCTTCTTTTGCCAGTTTAACTATCACATCAACCAGTTCATCGGAACCTAGGCTAACCCAGTTAGGAGCCCTCTTGGAAGTAGGGCGCGTGGAGTGAGACTTTCCATGTCTATGAGCATGAATTCTTGCCATACTAGATGCACTGCACTCTGCAAAGGGTTTTAGACATAAAGCTTGCTATTTTTGGTCCTAGATCTTCACCAATTTTGGATGATATGACCTGTCCTGCTTGCCTTTGCTCTATCGCCTAGTCATTGAACACTAGAGTAATTTATTAATTGAATATTATACTCATTGCTGTCTACAAAGAACACGCTCCTGCGCAAAATATCCGTATAGGGCTGCCGTGCCCCTGCACAAAAGATAGCTGGGGGGGAGACTGCATGAGATCGAATTTCTCTGTTTTGATTGCTTCATAGTACAGAGAAAGCTCCTGCAATTGCATGAGATCAATGCTAATTTATTGCTAATCTCGGATTAGTGAGTAGAGTATTGAGATGTGAAATTTACGGGCTTTTCTTATTTCTAGCCTAAATTGAATGCAAAAGTCCCAATCCCATTTACTACAATGCCGGACCCAAAGAAATAGTAAGTGATTGAACCATAGAATCTTGGCCAGAAAACAGGGGAGAGTCGCGCGGAGTACTATGTCGAAGCGGAACAACAGGAACGAATATTGAGAATATTATGAGAACAACTATAGCCATTCCCCATTTCTTTTTCGACATATGTACTACAACTTCTAATATTTAGGAGGGGAGGAAAATAAGTGTAAAATATGTTCTGTCTCTACGTGCCTCGAACAATAACGGTTCAGGATCATATAGCATCTATATTTGGGTGGTTGATTTATTTTGACGCCACCGGTCGGACAAGGATCAGATTTGATCCAAGATTAGGACTCGAATGTCTAGGAATTTAAGCCAGGAACCTCCCTCGATTTATCCGATCACAGTTTGGACGGATATATATGACTACCAATGCATCATGACTATAGAGCTTCAATATCCATAGGGCAAGGAAAGGTCGATACAATAACAAGGATCGTATCGACCTTCTTTTATCTGAGCGGCATCCTTGGGGCAGCCTCTCTGATAATGGGAATGGCTTGGTTTCTCTTTTCTCCTCTCGACCAATTTCTGGTCGGCGAATTTCCCGTACGCTGGGTAATTTTTTCGGTCATTGGCATATTGGCACCGTTTGTACCAACCCTTGTTAGCGGAGGGATAACTATTCTCTTTCCAATTGCAGGGATATTTTTATACTGGGTAACTGGGCATTGGCTATCACGGTCGCTCATGATAGGAGGGGCTGCAGGAATAATCCTCCTTGCATCAGACATTCTATTCAGCCTACCACTTCTGATGCCTACCTTCTGTTATGGCGGACACTGCCAAAGTGGGATGATAGATCTTTCGATCCATGAAGAGCAGATCACATATCTGATATCCGTTCACAGACTGAGCGAAGCCGAGGCTGTGCGCGTCGTCACTTTGGAATTCATTAGCAGGATACTCGTAGTTGGCACTATGGCCATCAATTTGGTCGTTCTTGCATTGACTCTAAGAGTATGGAAAAAGCTGCTATAGAATGATATCATTGTTATTGACATGCTCTTGTCAAAAAGTATTAGAAGAAAGGTATTTTTCTTACTTGAGGGTTCTGTTAACTTGTCGTCATCTCAGCAGTCCTATTTGTGAGATCGGCGTGCTCGTTGTACTGTGTGGATTAGGTATTCGCAGCCACACCCAAAAGCTAGGAACCTGAGCAAACCATTACCATATACTAGCCATCTTTGCATTTGAGTGACATAGGCATTTACATCTAGCAGAATTACACTGGAAATGCTCCGTGTGGTAACACTGTGAGGAGAGAATCCTAGTAAAGGCTACCATATTGGTCGAAACGACTTTCATTATTCCACCCCTAAAAAGTGGGTAGATGTTGAAATTTCGTTCACTATCCTCACTAGCTTAAGATAACCATGAATCCAATCGCCTAACTTATTGCGAGTTTGTGCTACCCTTCTTTGGTCATTCGCTTTCATGTATTTTATACACTGATAGTAACGTATATTACTTCACATATAGGTATATCGATGATAAATGATTAAATATTACATTTAATTACCTACTATAAGTTGGATTTGCCAAGCAAATACCCCTCTATACCCGCCGCAGTAGTGTCTATAATAACACACAACCAAGCTGTTTATGAGTGTATCAGACAGAAAATAATCAACTATCACGCTCTGGCGGCAAACATAAAATCCGATGTTGAGAGACTAGCGGGAAGGCCTACAAGTATAAACACGATCGTAGTTGCGATTATGAGGTTTTCTAATACAATAACTGAAGTAAGGAAAGCTGAACCCTTGCTCATTCTAAGGGACGCCCGAATCACGCTGGCCAGTGATGTGGTAGATGTGACTATTAAGGCCAGGAAATCTGAATTATTTCAAATCGTAAAGAAGCTAGCTGAGTTGTCATCCAGCCTAAATGAGCCCACTCATCTATTCCAACTTTCAAACTCAATCAAACTG
>JACPBJ010000223.1 GCA_016180375.1 Nitrososphaerota archaeon
CAATTTTCCTCTTGAGGTAGCGAGCAACCTTACCGCGTTCTTCATACTTCCCGGCATTGCCGTGCTGACGTTTGTGGCAATCATCTTCATAGTCACTCGAAAGGTTAAGAATCGGCAATAGCATCTTGTTCTGGAGAAAGCTCTCAGTGCAGCAAGAACAGGTAAGAAAAGGCATGTCACCAAGCAAGAAAGCGATTATTGTAGCCGCGGGCATGGGCATAGCATTCGGCCTTGCATTGTTTGGTTTATGGTGGAGCGGAATTCTTTACGATTACATCACCCCTCAGGGAAGAGTTGTCATCTGGAGCTACGGCTTTCATCCCCCTGAAGCGATTGTGAAGAAGGGAACTTCAATAGCGTGGGAAAACCTTGATCCTGTGCCTCACAAAATCCGCTCTGGCTCTCCAAGTAATTCTAACGATATTTTTGTTTCAGGACTTCTAAATCAGAATGATAGATTCGAGCACACGTTCAACGAAGTTGGCACATTTGAATATTACTGCGTACCACATCCTCTTATGAAAGCCAAGATAACTGTGACTCCATAATTATGGAAACAGAGCGTTTAGCGCTTCCAATAGCCCCTCCCCGTCGGGTTTCTTGGCAATGTACTTTGCAATTTCCTTGACCGTTTTCTCTGCATTGCCCACAGCAACTGGATAACCTGACTCTCTGAGCATTGGCAGGTCATTCAATGAATCTCCAAACGCGGCAATCTCACTGCAATATATGCCAAGAATCTTTGCAGCTTTTCTTAGCGCGGCGCCCTTGTTAGCTCCGTAGGGAAGGATATTGACCATCTGGTTTGACCTGCTTATGTTGAGGCTTAGGTTCCATTCCTCTTTTAGTCTGAGAACCTTCTCATAGAGGGTCTGGAGAGGCACTCCGGGTTTCGGTTCAAGCGTGAAGATTAATTCCTTGATGTGCTGAGGCTTCTTTGTTTCAACGCCTTCTTTGATATGCTTAGAAGCAAGTCTGCGTATTTCTTCAAGCTGCTTGACATCGCCCATCACATACCTTTGTGCACTGTTTTGATCATAAACTATCATGCCATCCTCGGCAATCAGAGGACCATCCACACCAAGAATCTTGGAAACTCCTGTGAGGTACGGCAGTGCCCTTCCTGAGCATAGCAATACTATTATGCCTCTTGCTTGAACTTCGCGCAGTTTTGCAATCAAATCCAGAAGAGGAGGATTATCATCGAAAAAGGTGCCGTCTAGGTCTATAGCAACTGCCTTCAATTAATCTACCTTGCTTGCGTCCAAGCTGATAACTTCTTCATTCCCAACGACTTCAGCATTGTGGACAGTTCCAGCAGGGACATACAGAATATCCCCAGCACTGAGTATCAGTTTCTTCCCCAGCGCTTCGATCTTGAACTTGCCTTTTAGCACTGTATCTATCTTGTCAAACGCGTGTGTATGATTTGGGAAATATGTGCCGGGAGGGTAAACGTACTTGGCGACGCTGTATCCTCTTGATTCAAGAACCTTCCTCACGTTCTTCTCGTTGATTTCCATCTCTGAAACGTTGCAGTGGCAAAAGATAGAAAAACCCTCCGCCTTTATTGCAGATAAAATACATAGGCTAGCAATTACGGAGGTAGAGCAGATACATTGAAAGTGCAAATTGACTGCGTCGTCTTCGACCTAGACGGGACGCTAATCGATTCAGCGAAAGGAATTGAGCGCTGCGTAAGAGAAGTTCTGGCAAAGAGAGGCTACAATAAATTCGATGGAGAATTCCTTAAGAAATCCATTGGGGTGTATCCCATAGACAGGATATTCTTGCGGACTGTAAGGGAGGATGAGGTTGATGGTTGTGTCAAGGAGTTCAAGCAAAGGTATGCACGAACCTTAACAAAAGATGTAATTCTCTTGGATGGCGCCCATGAAACTGTCAGCACTCTGAAAAATAAGCGATACAAAGTAGCCGTTTACACTCTGAAGATGCAAAACCATGCTCAAAAGGTGCTTGAGCATTTTTCCATGGATGTTGATGGAATGCTGGCAGGAGAAGTTATCGGCGAAGACAAGTCATCCGGCAATGGTCTTCGTGAACTCGTGCGAAGCTTGGGGAGTGAACCTTCGAGAAGCATGATGGTTGGCGACCAGTGGAGCGACATTTCTGCTGGCAAGAATTCTGGAATGAAGACGGTAGGGATATTGGGCGGCTTTGGTACTTTCGA
>JACPBJ010000093.1 GCA_016180375.1 Nitrososphaerota archaeon
TAAGCGAAGATAGATCCCTAGACTTTCTCCCTGCTCGCAAACTGTATTCTATATGGACTGCTTACTATTAAATTTTGGGACTACTTCTGGCTATGTTTTTATGGCGGGCCTGGTGGGATTTGAACCCACGACCTACTCACCTATTCCCATGAAAGGAAATCTGGTTAAGAGCCAGCCGCTCTACCTGGCTGAGCCACAGGCCCCATCGTTTAACGCACCCGTAAGGGTTTCGTATTAATTCTTTTAGCTGCTTTCAAAGCATCTACCTGACGTTTAATAGTGCATGGCAGAAAGATGCAGGCGTGCTTACATTCATCGGGCTCGGGCTCTCCAACGAAAAAGGGCTAACACAAGAGGCTATGGATGCTCTGAAAAGTGCTGACATAGTATATTTGGAGACTTACACGAGCCCCCTAAGCAAAATCAAGATCCCAAAAGCCCAAGAAGTTTCAAGAACTTTTGTCGAGGACGGAAGAAAGATCCTAAGCGAATCTTCAGACAAGAACCTAATTCTCCTCTGCTACGGCGACCCCGTGGTAGCTACAACGCACATGGGTCTGAGGGTCAGAGCTGAAAGGAACGGAATTGATACAAAAGTAATCCATAGCGCATCAATACTCTCAGCTATCCCGGGAGAGACTGGTTTACACTCTTACAAATTCGGGAGGACGGTAACGATGACCAGAGCCGCGCCAGCAAAGAACCTCTACGTCTACCATTCTCTTCATGCCAACCTTCTAAATGGGCTTCACAGCCTGATCCTTCTGGAATACGACAGCAGCTCAAACTTCTTTCTTGATCCCAAAGCTGCGATCAGGAGCCTTTTAGAGACAGAACAGGAGCAGAAGAAACTCGTCATTCCGCCTGAATGCTTTATCATAGTCTGTTCAAGGGTAGGGCAGAGCACGCAAAGGA
Organism: Nitrososphaerota archaeon; assembly: GCA_016180375.1. GTDB lineage: Archaea > Thermoproteota > Nitrososphaeria > Nitrososphaerales > UBA57 > JACPBJ01. Next base: position 916 of record JACPBJ010000093.1, read on the forward strand.
TAGTTGGAGGGAAGGCATCATCACTGTCCAAGAAGAACTTCGGAAAGCCTCCGCATGCAATAGTCCTGCCAGGAGAGTTGCATTATACGGAAGAGGAAGCCTTGAGACACGTCTGCAAGATCAAGGATGATGTAACAGGTAACTCAGCAAGGGTAAAACTCCCTGCAGTAGAAATGGTCAGCAAATACGTTACCAAAGCAAAGAAAGCCCTAGAAGGAGCAAGGTCTAGAGCGCAGAAAGAAGGAAAGAGATTCGACAGCCTTTTTGAGAACGTAGAATTATACACTCTTGATGCTGAGAGGTTCCTCAACGAAGGGAAGTATGAATTAGCCATCTTGAGCATAGGATATGCAGAGGGGCTCCTCGATTCACTAAACTTTACAAACCAACTCGATGTTGAATGGTAGCAAGCACTCGTATACTACTCTAGTACTCTACTCATTTACCAATCCGAGATTGATCATAAAATAACATCGATCTCATGCAATTGCAGAAGCTTTCTATGCACTATGAAGCAATCAAAAAAGAGAAATTCGATCTCATGCATAGACCCCCTAGTAGTTTGCATGCAGGGGCACGCAAGTATAATTGTAGTTTATATTGCAATCCCCCTCCATAGCTTTTGTGCAGGGGCGTGCTATCCCCCTATACTAGGGGAGTCATGCGTGTGCGGGCATGTTTTACAAGAAAGAATAAGAAATCACAGACCCTTACTCTTTTTCTGCAAGAGTTTTGAGCTGTCCACTCATGTTTCTATCAGAATCGCCTGACCTTAGTGCAATCATGTATGGAGACTGGGTGAGCGGATGGTACCTGATTTCAGCATCGACATGGTAAGCCGTTTTGATGTTGTCTTTTGTAAAGACATCCGCGCAAGCTCCAGCGGCAAGTATCTTCCCATCTTTTAGGATAATCAAAGTTCTGCAGTATCTGGCGGCAAGGTTCAAATCATGGAAGACAGCAATGACGGTAAGTTTCGTACTATCAGAAAGATCTCTAAGAAGATCCATAGTTTCAAGCTGGAAATTAATGTCAAGATGGCTGGTAGGCTCATCCAACAACATCACGCTTGACTCCTGCGCAAGCGCTTTCGCTATAGCTACCCTCTGCTTCTCTCCGGCACTCAAACTTCCAACTGCTCTGTCAGCAAATTCCAAGCAGTCAGTAAGTTTCATTGCCTCCTTAACCACATCGACGTCCTTGGAGGTTTCAAACCTGAACCTGTCAACGTGCGGATTCCTTCCCATCATCACGATATCAAAAGCAGTGAAGTCAAATAGAATGCTGGTCTCTTGGGGAACGACCGCCATCTTCTTGGCAAGTTCGAGTTTCTTTATGCTATGAACATCAATATCTTCGAGTAAAACAGCTCCTTTTGCAGGTTTCAGCGTAGCACTAATCGCCTTCAGCAGAGTTGTCTTACCAGAGCCATTCGGGCCAATTATGCCGACAAAATCTCCCTTGCCTACTTGCAGTCTGACATCCTTCAAAACCAGCGTAGAATCGTAAGAGCAATCTATACCAGCAACAGAAAGAAACATGAGCCCTCTCCTAGATTCTGTAGCTCCCTCTTTTCCGTCTTAGCAGGTAAAGAAAGAATGGTCCTCCAGCCATCGCGGTAATTACACCTACAGGGAGCTCCAATGGAGGATAGATGGATCTTGCAAGCGCATCAAATACTACCATGTAAGTTGCCCCACCAATTATTGCCGAGGGGAGCAGAATTCTGTGATCAGGGCCAACCATTAAGCGAAGAATATGTGGCACTATCAGGCCAACAAAACCGATAATGCCGCTAATGGCAACTGCAGAAGCAATGCTCAATGATGTAAGCAGGAGCACCATTTTCTTCAGAGATTCAATTTCAACGCCGAGATGCCCTGCCTCCTCCTCTCCCAATAGCACAATATTCAGGTCTCTCGCAAAGAAGTTCACCAAGATTGCAGGTATGAGTATCAAAGGCGCAACAGCGATAACTTCAGCCCAAGACATCGATGCTAGGCTGCCAATGAGCCAGAATACGATAGCCTGCAATTGATCATAGGGATTTACGAAGAAGAGAGTCAAAGTAACTATTGAAGATAGAACGATGCTGATGGCTATGCCGGACAATAGCAGTGACATAGTTGGTGTTATACTTCCGACTCTCGCTAGTCTGTAGACAAGGAGAGCAGTCACAGACGCTCCCGCAAATGCCATGAAGGGAACAGCGAATGTTCCAAGCGCTGTGGTTCCCAGCAAGAAAGCGATAGCAGTAACGCCTCCCAATGCCGCACCTGAGGATACTCCTAGGATGTAAGGGTCAGCCATCGGATTCCTGAAGATCGCTTGGAAGACTACACCGCCCATAGAGAGTGCTGCTCCAACAAGCATGCCAGCGAATATTCTTGGCAATCTGATTTGAAGAAGAATTGTTGCTTCAGCAGTCGATGGTTCTGGCAAATTAAATATACCATTTACATTAATGCCTCCAAACAGAATCGCAATTACTTTCTGGAGAGGTATGCGGGAGAAACCGACATTCAGGCTAATGATGGATACACAAAATAGCATGGTGAATAGAATAAGAATTATTTTCTTCCAGCTGGAGATGCGATTTGAATATTGATTTAGTTGCACTTTCAGCAATGCAATCAGTTTTCCAGCAGGAGCATTAGCAGACCGTTTGCATTTTCGTTTTCAAGATTCTTGGAGAGATCAGAATGGATTAGCATGGCCATCTTCTCCAAACCATCGACTATCCTAGGCCCGGGAGCACCATAAGCGCCCGTGTTCTGCTCATCAGAAATGTAATACACCCTGTTGTTCTTCACCGCATCAATAATGTTCCATCCTGGTCTGCTCTTTACCTGCTCCAACGTGACTCCCCTGTCGAACAGTATTATCACTTGAGGATTCTTCGCAACCACGGCTTCGGGACTGACCTCTCCAGATTTCTTCTGCATGTCCGAGAATATGTTTATGCCCCCAGCACGGACAACCAATTCATCCTGTAGTGAACCAGCTCCAACGCTGAAAAGAGGGTCATGCCAGTTCTCCACATAGACCCGAACCTTCGGAGCATTCTTAACGGCATTTTCAATTTTTGTTACCCTCTCCCTAAAACCTGAAACTGCTTTCGCCGCACTTTCAGAATTGCCTGTAATTCTGCCAATAAGCTCAATATTTTGCAGAATTCCGGAAATATTCTGGGCGTTAAGACTAACGATTGTGTAACCTAGATCGGAGAGCCTCTGAACTCCTTTAGATTCAAACTGACTTGGCCCGTTGACAAAGATGATATCAGGAGCGAGGGATATTATCCTGTCCAAGTCAGGAGTAAAGCCAGAGCCCACAACTGTCAAATTGCCAGATTTTACACGTGCAACAAGATCATCAGGAAAGGCGCTAAATTGATCCACTCCAACAAGCAGGTCACCAGCCCCAGCAGCATAAATTATTTCACTAGCACTCGGGACGAGAGAAATTATTCTATTTGGTCTTACTTTGATGGTTATATTCCTTCCAAGATCGTCCTTCATGCTGATTGGATAGCTCTCACTTTTCTTTAGAGGAACCGAGGATTGCACATAAACAAAGCCTGCAATTGAGCCTAGAACTACGATAGAAATTGCAATTAGTGAAATCGCCTTCGGTGACATTATGGCTGGACAATCCAGCCATGCTATTATATCTTTTCTGAGAATGATGTTATGTTTCCATATTCAACGCATAACGATATGCCTCTACAGCGACACACATAACAATGGCCCTCAAGTACCGTATGCCACGGTCTTGTTCATGGAGGGTAGTAATTGGGCTTTCTGAGAGGGATTAAAGGTCTTATCGCATTCTTCACGACCATCCCGGTCAAGGCAGATGAAGATACTCTGAACGAAGCGGCAACTTACATGCCACTGGCGCCACTCTTTGGTGCACTAATAGGACTAATAGCTGGAGTCTTTCTGGGCTTAGCGCGCATATTCTTCCCTCTCTTGGTGGCTGGAATACTCACCTTGGGTTTCATCCTTCTCATCGAAGGGGTACGTCACATAGATGGACTGCTTGACTTTGGGGGTGGAGTTACACTGGGTGGTGCACCAGAGAAGATTGATGTTATACGCAATACCAGCATTGGCGCTGGAGGTTTCATTCTGGGGTTTGTAACACTTGCAGTAATGGCCATTGGTATCTCGAACCTTGGCGCCAGTCGTTTCTTGCAGGATCTTATGGCGATAGAAATTTCAGCGAAACTTTCCATGGTGTCTGTTTCATGGTTTGGCAAGCCAGTGTCCCAAGAGAGCAGCGCGCAATTCATTGATAGAATGAGGGGTAAGAGGCGAGGCCTTCGCTTCTTCGCATCTCTGATGCTATCGGCGCTGCTAGTCGTCCTTATTGTTGGTCTTGCAGGAATATTCGTTCTCCTCGTAGGCTTGTTATCATCTGTAATTATCGCATGGTTATCAAAAAGGCACTTTGGGGGGATTACAGGTGATGCTTTTGGTGCCGCCCATGAAATTGCGCGCATGGTTTCCCTTGTGGCAGTTCTGGCGATAAGCACGTAGAAAAATGACTGCAAATACAGTCAGAAAGATCGTTAGAAGGCTCGAAAAGATCTACCCAGCAATTAGAACTTCTCTGAAACATGGGAATGCTTTCGAACTTCTCGTTGCTACCATACTTTCGGCTCAGTGCACAGATGAAAGAGTAAATTTTGTCACTAAGAGACTCTTCAAGAAGTACAAAACACCTGAAGACTTTGTTTCTGTTGGTTTACGAGCATTGGAAAATATTATCAGGCCGACTGGCTACTATCATAGCAAGGCCAGGCACATCAAATTATCTTCAAAGATGATAGTAGAGAAATTTGGTTCAAGAGTTCCTGATACTATGGAGGAATTGCTGGAGCTTCCGGGGGTTGGAAGAAAAACTGCGAACATCATACTTTCCGTTGCTTATGGCAAGGATGCAGGGATTGCTGTTGATACACATGTCAGAAGGCTATCTAAAAGATTGGGTCTGACTAAGAATGATAACCCTGACAAAATAGAGAAGGATCTGATCATGATAACGCCAAACGAGCTAAGGGCAAGGGTTACGATGTTGTTGATTCTGCATGGCAGAAATGTCTGCTATGCCAGAAATCCTGATTGTGTTAGATGCGTTCTAAATGATATTTGCCCTTCAGCATTCTCCTTTGGAAGAGAGTAAATTACCGTGTTTTATGCTCACACATCCCTGCGCATATAACTTCCCTGTATAGGGAATAGCACGCCCCTGCGCAGAAAAGTACCCTCCCCCCGTATATAAAGCGCGGACACGAGATACATCTGCGCAGTATGCTAAGAATCTAAAGACGGTCTCTTGTCAAAGACTAGGGAGTCGATATAACGCGAATTCGGTTCTTTATTTAACACGAAGAAGAATTATTAAGGAACATTAGTGCATCATGATATAATGCCGGAGACTCTGCTCACCGCACACGATAGGAAGTTGCTTGTGGAGACCAAGAAGCTCATGGAAGAGGTATTGGAGACTGAGGAATTGCTCGCAGACAAGGAATTTATTGACTCGATAAAACGTTCAAAGCGAGACCTCAGAGCTGGTAAGGTCGTTTCATGGGAGCAATTGAAACGTGAGCTCAAGTCGAAAGGCAAACTATAGGCTCAGCCCTACCCGAGAGTTTCTGAAGAACCTTGAAAGACTTGACAGGCAAACGAACCAAAGAATCATCAGCTCTATAGAAGGTCTGTCGGTAAACCCTTTCCTCGGAAAATCTCTCCGTGGGGAGCTAAAAGGCTTGTATTCGCTGAGAATAGGGAAATATCGGGTCATCCTACTCAGTAGACACAAGGAGGCAAGAAATCGTTCTCCATGCTACCAAGCACAGGAGCAAAGTCTACGAATGATTCGACCTTACTAGCATACATCACTATCATCATAGTGCGAATCTTCGAAAATCTAATCGCAATTTTGGGCCTGTTTTGGAACCATGGGCATATCTGGACCCAACCGGGCCCATCTACGTTCCTATACAATAGCGTCCTTTACCAGAATCTCCAAATTGGCTTGAATCTCCTCTCCAACTTTTCTCTGTTTCATTTCCAAGTATGATCGGGGCATCATTCACTGAAGTGGGTTTTACAAAGCGCGTGTCAGCAATGACACAGCCCCCTTTCCTCGCCATCTTTCTGGCCAACGAGAAATCTCGCAACTTCCTCGAGAGGATGGATCGTGGCTGAAAGTCCAACCCGAGCAAATGGCCTTGTGCATAGTTCCTCAAGCCTCTCTATGCTTAGA
>JACPBJ010000011.1 GCA_016180375.1 Nitrososphaerota archaeon
ATATTGTATGCAGCGTCAATTTCTCTTGATAGAAAGTACATGACAGCGTACTTTTCGCCTTGAGAAATGACGAGTCCATGTGTCTTAAGAATCTTTAGGTGATGATCAATCGTAGTATAATCTACTTTTAGGGCTTCTGTAAGCTGGTTAGCGTTCATCGGTCTTTCCTTTAGAGCGTTAATTATTCTCGCCCTATTTACACCGCCCCGTGTGCCCAAGAGCAAGTACCATAGGAGTCGCCTAAAGGACTCGCTATCCATCCAACGGCGTAGGGTAACAGGGGTTAAACTACCTTCTGATAGGATAATTCTAATGGAGTTATTGTGCGCAGGCCCTCACAACATCTGCCTTTGTGATTATGCCAACCAACTTTCCACTGCCCGAAACTACTGGCAGTCCTCCAATCCCATTCTTGGACATTATCGTAGCTTGCGGGATTTGGTGTCATGACACCTCCAATAGAAAGATTTGATATGCCGAGCACCTGTGCCTCTGCTTGACTTCGTCGATAGGGTTTCCTCATGCTAGCTCCGGATGCTGGAAGGGTTGATCTGAACAATGTAATATCTGATAGGGTTGCGATCCCAATTGGCTTTCCCAATTTATCTACTACAACGACTCTGGAAATGCCTGCCCTCGTCATTCTTTCCGCTATTGTAATCACTGATTGAAGCATCCCTGCAGTCACAACATCCTTCGTCATGAATTCACTGACTTTGAACTTGCCCTTGCCGTTCTTGCTAAAGTAAGTGCAGATATCGGTTTTAGTCAATAAACCATATTCTGCGCTCTTGTTGGTAACTATTAGCGAGCTTATCTTGTTGGATGTCATGAGCTTGGCTGCATCCTCCACGTTCTTCTCAGCATCAATAATGATCAAGGGTTTGCTCATGATTTCTGAAACAGGTATTAGAGGCAAATCTTCCTCAGGGAGTTTTTGGAAAAGATATCTTACAAGATCCTTTTGTGTAACCATTCCTATGGGCGTCGTGACTCTGAAGACAACTACCCTGCTGATTCTGTTCAGTGCCATTAGCTCCTGTGCTTCAAGCAGATTCGCTGTAACTTCGACGCCAACTATTGACTTGCTAGCGATATCCCAGACTTCCATACACGCATGCAATTCTGTCTTGATCATTTAAGGTTTTGTCAGTAAATCAGTTCAAATATCACAAGCAATTTGCAACATGTGCTTGAAGGTCGGAGTATTCCTAAATGCTGTTGCGGAACCTTCCAAGGTTACATTTGACAGAAGGTCCGGCAAGCTCAACATCATTGACGCTCCACTGATCATGAACCCTCCTGACAGGAGCGCTATTCAGGTTGCATTGAACACCAATCTGGAAACTTATGCTTTTGTGATTGGTAAGCAAAAGGCTGAGCCTGTTTTGAGAGAAGCGCTTGCTCTGGGAATTGGTAATGCGTGTCTTATCGAATCAGATGCATCTATAAATGATATTTCATACGCGTCGCTTCTTGCAAGAGCTTTTTCAGATATAGGGATCGACGCTTTGTTTTTCGGAGATACTACGATAGATTATGGCTATACAGGTATCGCTGAAGCAACTGCCACTAAACTTGGAGCGTCTTTCATTGGAAACGTATCTTCTGCAGAGATCAATAATGGCAAATTCATAGCAACTAAAATCCATCTGGAGGAGAGTCTCAAAATCGAAGTGCCAATTCCTTGCATATTTACAGCCTCCCACCAAGAAACAAAAAGGTACCATAAGTCCGCAGACATTCGTGACGCTTACCAGAAGGAAATAAGGAAAATACGATTCGAAGCTGAGCAGAAAACTGGTCTAACCATCAGGAAATTCACTCAGGTAGAAACTAAGAAACCTGAGCCTGTCATGCTCAAAGGCGATCCAAAACAGGTCGTTGCTGATGCAATAAGGCTAATGAAGAGGATGATGTAATCATGTCTGAATACACAGGGATACTGGTTTTAGCAGAGAAGAATAACGGAGAATTATCTGAATCCCTCAAAGTTCTTGGCAAGGCGAGAGAGATTGCAGACTCTCTTGGGGCAAGGGTTGAGGCTGCGATTGCTACATCCTCAAAGGCAGATGCGGAGATGCTAGTAAGATACGGGGCCGATGTTGTGTATTGGAGCGAGCATGATTTTGGGTTTGATATAGCTGAACTGTCAAAAGCGATAGCAACTCTGGTAAGCAATATGAAACCTGAAGCGGTTATTGCACCTGCGACAGAATCCGGAAATTCAGTTGCAGCATTTCTTGGGGCAAATCTTGGAATATTGCCGGTCTTTGAGTGTTCAGGGTTAGAGTTAGAGGAGTCCAATATCATAGTTAACAAGTCAGTATATCAAGAAAGGTTTCTGGCAAAGGTTACATCCACGAAACCCCAGATTTTCACATTGTTTACAAAGCAACTCCCGATGCCCTTCGAGGATGAATCACGATACGGAAAGATTGTAGAGTGGAAGGTAGATGCCAAGCATGGAATAAAGATAATTTCGGAATCGTCGATAGAGGTTAAGCAAAAGCGCATAGCAGTCGTTGGAGGAAGGGAATTGAGGACTGCGGAGAATTTTTCAGTGCTAGAGGAATTTGCCCAATTAATCGGAGGCGAACTCTGTGCCACTCCTTCAGCGGCAGACGTTGGCTTGGCACAGAGCGCTCTTTCAATAGGGCCATTAAAAGAAATCAATTCTGAAATTTGCATAGCTGTAGGCATAGGCTATAACCGCAACGACCTGATGCACATCAATTCTGAAACTATTGTGGCAGTTGAAAGGAAAGACGACGCTCCATCAATGAGAATCTCCAGAATTGCCATGATAGGAGAGCCTGATCAAATAGTCAAATTATGGGCAAAGGAATTGCAACGCAAAAGTTGATTGAAAAAGATATTACTTCTAGCAAATGATGGATGGGGAGAGCATAGAATGATCAAAGTTCAAGATGCCATGGTCAAGAAAGTATTCACCATAGACAACAGCAAAACTCTGCAGGAGGCTGTGAAAATCATGGGAGGCGAGCATATAGGCAGTCTAATAGTTACCAAGAATGGCAAGCCGGCGGCAATATTCACCGAAAGAGATCTCATAACAAAGGTTCTTTACAAGGGTATATCTTTGAAGGAGAAAGTTGGCAAATATTCCTCTTCTCCGCTTACAGTCATTGGTCCTGACATGGATCTTAAGGATGCTGCCAGAGCGATGGATCAATTGAAAATCAGAAGGTTGCCGGTTATCAGCAAGGGGAAGCTTGTAGGCGTCATAACGTCTGCAGATATTGTGAAGGCGCTTGCTGAAGCACCACTTTCAATATAGAGTTGATAACTTTGGCAGAAGAGAGAGAAAGAGCAAAGAAAAGAGCGGAAGGCAGATGCGTTGAATGTGGAAGGATTATTGATCCTTCTGAGAGGGATTGGAGAAAGTGCTACATGTGCGGCGATCCGATATGCATAGAGCACTCCTATTACCTGAAGACGAAGGTCAAGGGCCTCTACGACTACTACTATGATACGGTTAGGGTCTGCAAGAGACACAAGGTATGAGTCTCTGATGGTTGAGAATTCTGAAATCTACCAGTCAGCAGTTGAGCAACTCGAGCGAGTAGCAAAGATTCTGAAACTAGATGGAGGGCTAGTAGAATCTTTGAAGCACCCTCGAAAGATAATACAGGTTGCCGTGCCGGTGAAGATGGATGATGGAAGCACCAAGGTCTTTGTTGGTTATAGGGTTCAGCATAACTTCGCTAGAGGACCGTACAAGGGAGGGATAAGGTACCATCCGGAAGTTTCTCTTGATGATGTAAAGGCCCTTGCGATGCTGATGACTTGGAAGTGTGCAGTGCTAAACATACCCTTTGGAGGAGCGAAGGGAGGTGTCGCTTGCCCTATCAAGGAATTTTCCGAGGGTGAAAAAGAACGTCTTACGAGAAGGTTCACTGCGATGATTGCTGACGATATTGGTCCTGACAAGGATATCCCCGCTCCCGACATGTACACTGACGCTCAAACTATGGCATGGGTCATGGATACCTACAGCATGTTGAAGGGGTACATGGCACAAGCCGTCGTAACAGGAAAGCCAGTCGAATGCGGAGGCTCCCCTGGAAGAACTGCGGCAACGGGCTTTGGAGTTGTTGTCTGTGCTCTTGAAGCGATGAAGCATAATGGTATGAAACTGACTGGCTCTACTGTTGCCGTTCAAGGCTTTGGCAATGTTGGCTATCATGCTGCAAGAATAATCGCTGGGCTCGGTGCGAAAGTTGTTGCGGTAAGCGATTCGAAAGGTGGAATTTATTCTGCAGATGGACTTGATTTAGAGGCTGTGGCAAAGCACAAGGAAGATACAGGTACGGTTCAGAATTTGAGGGGTGCAAAGACGATATCAAATGAAGAACTTCTAACCACAAGGTGCGATGTTCTCCTTCCCTGTGCGATGGAAAATCAAATTACGGGCAAGAACGCTGCAAACATAAAGGCTGCAATAATGAGCGAAGGAGCTAACGGGCCAACGACTCCTGATGCGGATGTAATATTAGACAAGAAGAAAATCTTCGTGGTTCCCGATATTCTGGCTAATGCTGGAGGCGTAACGGTCAGCTATTATGAATGGGTGCAGAACCAACAAAGAGAAAGCTGGACGGAAGCGGAAATTCGCAAGAAACTTGAAGAGAGAATGATAGGCGCATTCAATGATGTTTTGGAAGTTTCAAAGAAACATAATGTGAATATGAGGAGTGCTGCTTACGTTCTCGCTGTTGGGAGAGTCGCTGCTGCGATGAAGAAGCTTGGGCTCTTCCCATAGGGTAACGCATTAAATCAGGATACGTTAACGAATTCGGCGATCAAAAGGTCTTCAGATGTCCCAAGAAAACTGGTACACAAAGAAACCGGAAGAAATCCTTGAAATTCTAAAGGTTGACAAGGACAGGGGGTTATCTGAAGACGAAGTAAAAACTAGGCTTAATATTTACGGGCCGAATGAGCTCACGGCAGAAAAAGGAACTTCACCCCTGAAGATATTCTTCAAACAGTTCGCAAACCTTCTGCTTGCGATTCTAATTGCGGCAACAGCAATCTCTGCACTGCTTGGTGAAATAGTAGATGCGATGGTTATCGGGGTAATAGTGGTCTTCGTTGTAATCTTGGGCTTTGTTCAGGAGTACAGGGCAGAGAAAACGCTTGATGCTTTGAAGAGGATGCTTAGCCCTACATGCACCGTAATAAGAGACGGAAAGCAGAAAGAGGTTGAAGTAAAAGAGATAGTACCTGGGGATTTGGTAATCCTTGAAGCAGGGGATAAGATCCCTGCTGACTCAAGGCTCATCGAATCAGTTAACCTGCAAGCAAATGAAGCCTCTCTGACAGGAGAGTCTGCTCCTGTTACAAAGATCACGACAGCTCTGCCGGAGCAGACACAGCTTGCTGACAGAACTAACATGGTCTTCTCTGGTACTACTATCACGTATGGAAGAGGGAGAGCAGTTGTAACCGCATCTGGAATGAAGACAGAGTTCGGAAAGATAGCTCAGCAGGTGACCTCGGTTGTAGCTGAATCGACTCCACTAGAAAAAAGGATGGCCGAGATAGGCAGAAGGCTTGGACTATTGGCACTTGTAATCATTGCGATCATAATAGTGGTTGAAGTTGCAGAAGAGTTTCTCACACTGGGTCTGATCAGGCTTGACTTCCTCTTCGAAATCTTGCTCTTCGCTATCTCTCTGGCAGTTGCTGCGGTGCCCGAAGCTCTGCCGGCAATAGTGACTGGAAGCCTTGCCATAGGAATGTACATCATGGCCAAGAAGAATGCGCTGATCAGAAAGATGCCTGCTGTTGAAACTCTTGGTGCCACTCAAATAATCTGCTCCGACAAAACAGGCACGCTAACAAAAGGGGAGATGACAGTAAGAGAAGTTTTTGCTTCCGGAAAGACGTTCGTAGTGACCGGTGCTGGCTACGAACCCAAAGGAGAGATACTCAATGCTGAAAAGCCCATAAAGAATTCTGAGCTCGAAAATTTTGCAAGAGCGGTTCTTCTTTGCAACGATTCAAGGCTTGAACAGGAAGGCGATATATGGAAGATTGCCGGGGACCCTACAGAAGGAGCGTTAGTGGTCTTAGCCGAAAAGGCAGGGCTGAGCCAAAAATTAAAAGAAAGGTATCCACGTGTTGTCGAAGTTCCATTCAGCTCCGAAAGGAAGCGTATGACAACAGTTCACAGAGTCTCAGAGAATACCATCGTTGCGTATATGAAAGGTGCGCCGGAAATAGTCCTTGGGCTTTGCAGCAGCGTCAACGAGAATGGTAAGGTTAGAGAAATTAGCCAAGATGATAGAAAGCGCATAATTGCTGCAAGCGACGAAATGGCAAGTAAGGCTTTGAGATTGCTTGCAGTTGCCGAAAGAAAACTTTCTAGTGGTTTTGATTCCGATCCAGAGAAACTAGAGCAAGGTTTCACGTTTCTTGGTCTAGTAGGGATGATAGACCCTCCAAGACCCGAAGCCGCAAAGGCTGTAGAGACGGCAATTAAGGTTGGCATGAAGCCCATAATGATAACTGGCGATCACAAAATCACCGCATTAGCCATTGCAAAAGAGATGAACATCTACAAAGATGGAGATGTTGTTCTTACTGGAGAGGAGCTTGGAAAGCTCAATGACGAAGAATTCGACAAGGTTGTTGAGAAGGTAAGCACATACGCCAGAGTTTCCCCAGCAGACAAGTTCAGAATCGTAGAAGCATGGAAGAAGAAGGGCAAGGTTGTCGCCATGACTGGCGATGGCGTTAATGATGCTCCAGCATTGAAGCGCTCAGACATTGGAATTGCAATGGGCATCACCGGGACCGATGTGACAAAGGAAGCTGCTGACATGGTTCTTGCCGATGATAACTTCGCAACGATAATCAATGCGATAGAATTGGGAAGGTGGATATACGACAACATCAAAAAGTATCTCGCATACCTCCTCCAAGCAAATCTCTCAGAGATTGCAGTTGTGAGCCTTGGTGCACTAGTAGTCTTGCGATTCTTCGGCTATTCAGGGGAAGATGCTCTTCCACTATTGCCAGTTCACATACTCTACATCAACTTAGCTACCGATGGATTGCCAGCACTAGCACTGGGCTTTAGCCCCCCTGATCCTGATTTGATGAAAAGACCTCCAAGACCAAAGGACGAGCCCGTATTTACAAAATCGCTGAAACTCTTCCTGCTAAGAGCAATCATAATTGAAACTCCTATTCTGATGGCTGCATTCATCAGCGATTTGCCAAACGGAATTGAGCATGGAAGGACGAGGCTCTTCCTGATGTTCATCTTTATTGAATTGGTGCTAGCATTAAACTGTAGGTCGTTGCGTTTTACAGTCTTCAAGGCGAGGCCTCACAAATGGCTCGTGCTCGCCGTGATATGGGAGGCTATACTCATATCGGTATTGGTGAGCATACCTTTCACAAGGGAGGCCATACACGTATTGCCTCCAACATTGGAGGACTTGCTATGGGTCGCAGGAGGAGCAATAGCGTCTTTCATCAGCGTCGAAGTTCTCAAACATTATTTACCAATAGAGAACAAGGGAAACTAGCAAAAGTTAGATCTCATCTGACTTTATATTGCAACCCCCACGAGTTTGCACACGGGAGCACGTAATTTATATCCCCAAAAAAGAATAAAGTGTTATGGGAAGAAAGGGTAGAGAAATAGTGCAGGCTGAACTGAATGTCAAGGAAGTTATCGACGATCTGAACAAGGCAGTTGCAAGCGAATGGGCAGCAGTATACTTCTTCTGGATAGGCTCAATAGTGCAGGAGGGCTTTTTGGGAGAAGAGGTCGCTGAATACTTTGGCAAGCAGGTTCAGGGCGAGCTTGGTCATGCCAGCAGACTCGCTCAGAGGATAATTGAACTCGGAGGACAGCCAGTTGACATGGTTGGCAAGGTGGACTCTTTGTCTCTATTTGGGAAGCTGCAGATGCCTAGAGACAATACAGATGCTGTAGCTTTTGTCAAGAAAGCATTGGAATTCGAAGGGAAGGCCGTCGAGTACTACAACAAATTAGCAAAGAAATACTTTGGCAAAGATCATACCACGTATCAATTAGTAGCTTCCATTCTTGCAGACGAAGTTGCTGACGAAGATGAATTGGAAAATCTCATTGGAAAAAGAAGCGCTAGAAAGTAGTTAACGATGTAATTAACATCCATGGTAAAGCGTTAAAAATCAGACGAGTGTATACTGTGTCAGCGGCAATGAAGGACATGACAAATCAGGAACGGATGATTCCTCTTCTCCGAGCATGGATTGCTAAGAGGCTTGTTAAGCAGCAGGGGTTCAGGGTCAAGGATGTTTCTAGGGCACTGAACATTACTCCTGCAGCAGTGACCCAGTATGTTAAGGGCAAAAGAGGGAGAGGGTTGAAGGATCTGAACAAGTACGAATCTATGCTAACAGGACTACTGGAAAAGACTGCACGCAGAGTACGGAGTGGAACCGGTTCTGTAGAAATGGGCGAGCTGGTTGATGTCGTCTATCAGATTTCAGCGGCGAGCTCTGGACAAGAGATTCTTGAAAGTAGGGTCAGGAAATCCGAGCATGTCGAATCAGTCAGACTCCTGCGTGAAAGGCTCCAGCTCGAGCTCGTTGCAGCGCAAAGATGCTTGGAATTAACCAATCGTATAGACGATGAGTATAGCAAGATGCTTCTCAGAATGATAGCTTCAGACAGCCTTAGACACGCGGATGTTGTATCTCAGATAATATCTTGGCTTGAAACTGGCCATTCGACAAAGTTCCAGCCTCCAGACCTATCATTTCTTAAAGGAATGCTAGAGATAGAGGACAAAGCTTCAGAGTCTTCTTTGAAAGAAAAAATAGAGATTCCTCATCCTATAGCCAAAGTGCTGCTTGATTCGATTGATATGGACGAGGAGAAGCACGAAAGGATAGTTGGCCAGCTTCTTGAGCTGATAAAAAGAAGTTCTAAAACTAAGGCTTAAGTTATTTCTGTCCGAACAAAAAACGGCTCCTGACCTTGGAGCTTACATAATCTATTGTGAGAACTACGAACAACGTCATGATAATCACGGCCATCAGTTCTCTGTATTGCAGAGTTTGAATGTAGCCAAGCATGTAAAATCCCACGCCTCCAGCACCAACAAAGCCCAGAATAGAAGAGGCTCTAACATTGTATTCGAACATAAAGAGAAGTTGGCTCAGTATCTGATTTGCAGATTCTGGGATTATTGCGTGTCTCACCAATTGAAGTTTGGATGTTCCAATTGCTCCAACCGCTTCAATGACTTCAGGATCAACAGCTTCCAGTGCTTCATAGTAGAGTTTTCCAAGATAACCTACAGTGTAGGCAGCGAGCCCCAGCGTGCCTGGAAGCGGCCCAAGCCCCAGCGTCACAACAAAAATCAACGCCCATAGGAGCGCAGGAATTGTCCTGACAACGGCAAGCAACAGCCTTACAGGTCCTACTGTGATAGGGCCAAAGATGTTTTTGGCTCCGAGAACTCCAAGAGGAAGGGCTATTACAAAGCCCAACATCGTGCCTGCAAAGGACATCTGTATAGTTTCAAGTATTGCCCAAGACACCTTATCGAATACGCCGAAATTTGGGGGGAAAAGCCCTCCAACGAAAACTCCTAAGTTGCTTGTTCCTCTAGTCATTCTCGTAAAGTCGAAGAAACCTACATTCCACATAGATGCTATGATCGCTATGGAAATTACAAGAGGCGTGATTATTGCCTGGCTGTTAGGCTTCATACCAGCGTCTTCATCGTCTCTTCTGTAACATCTTTAGAATGACTTTCAGCGATCTTCATTCCACCTTTGAGAAAGACTATCTTTTCGCCGTGCTGAGCGGCCAATTCGAGATTATGAGTCACGAGAATCAAAGTTACGCCATTTCTTCTGATTTCTCCCATTAAATCTAGCATTTCGTGAGCAGTTACATAATCCAAGTCCGAAGTGAACTCATCAGCAAGTATTATCGAAGGTTTCTGCATTAATGCTCTTGCTATAGCGACGCGCTGGCGCTCTCCTCCGCTGAGCCTGTGGACTCGCTCGTGTGTCTTGTGTCCTATGCCTACTTGCTCTATGCATCTCATAGCATGCTTGATTTCATGCTCAGGATAAATTCCAAGAATTGCAGAGGCTGAACCCATCCTTGCTAACCCTCCAACAAGAACATTCTGAAGAACAGTCGAATTCCGCAAAAGGCCTAGCTGCTGAGGTATGTAGCCTATGCTTCTTCTTACAATTCTTTTCTGTTCATCACTAATGTCAATCCCAAATACTCTTACCGAGCCCTGTTGGGGTTTCAGAAGTCCGTTTATGATCTTAAGCAAAGTGGTTTTGCCGGAGCCGCTTGAGCCGACTATTACCGTGGATGAGCCGGATTTTATGTTTAGGCTTATGTCTTGCAGTGCATGATTCCTTCCTTCATAAGAGAACCACACATTCTGTAACTGCACTGCATTGTCAGCATTTCCTAAGCTCATCCAATCGGCACCTACGGAATCTAGCCTATCCTTTCAGAAAACTTGAATCCAGTCTGATCAAGAGCCTTTTGCAAACCAGCTATATGCTCTGAAGTGGTTGTAGTCTTGAAACTTACGAATATGCCAGACATGAATTTTCTCATCAGGTCCCTGTGCTCAGGCTTACCCAGTTCAAGCAATGCGTTTGTTAGCTGCGATCTGAGAGGCTCTTTAAGGTCCTTGCTGAATACAACGCCGTGTGATGGTATGGGTCCCTGCCTTTCGAGAACCTTAGTGTTATCAATAATCTCTCTGTAGAGATTCTCTGAGACATCTCCTGCAATTATTGTAACATCAACTTGGCCAGCCTTCAAACTGGTCCAACATTGACCGTAACCTCCTCCGAAAACAACATCCCCAAAGAAAGTCTTGGGATCAACTTCACCTTGGTTTGGCTTGGAAGCCAAACCAAGTTCAACCATCTTAGCGAGAGGGAATACGTAACCTGAAGTGGACAGCGGGCTTGGGAAGCAGGCTTTCTTGCCTCTGAGCTCGCTTAGGCTGCTAATTGGGCTGTCCTTGAGTACAACCCAGTAAGAGAAGTAAAAGGGCTCGTTCTTTTTCTCTTGGTCTATTACTACCTCTCTCACCTCGGCTAAGGCTATTTCTGCACCTGCAACCTTGCTTGCTATGTGGGTAGGCCAAGCACTCATAAATGCTACATGGGCATTGCCAAATCTCATGGCCTCCACTACGGCAGCGTAGGTTGTTGGAACATAGACCTCCACATCCGCGTTTATTCTGGATTCTAGGAATTCCTCAAGTTGTTTAGCCCTCGGAGCAATTTCTGTCGCAGACTCAGTGGGCTGGATTGCTATAATGATCTTTGGAGACGGTTTCGCAACTTCGATGGTTGAGGGGCTTGGGGTCTGCCCGTACGTAAAGAAAACGGCTGCGGCACCAATGCCAGCACCTACTAAAATCAGCACGGTTGATAACGCAAATATCCGACGTGAACTTGTTCCTGCCAAATTAGGATTGCCTAATTCCCGGGCATAACAATAGTTATTTATATCTATCGCTGTTAATGTTGGTGTTAACATCGTATTAATGACGGTAAGTAATGATTATTGAATGCAAAGAAAATAGCCTATAGAAAAAGTAGCTGGCGAACTATCTTACTCTGCTCTTGCAGAATTCATAGAGAGCGTCATAAACATAGAACTGTTTCTCCATATTTTCATGATCTGTTTTGGTTATCCTCTTGAACCCTTCAGCGATGGCAAGAAGTCCTTCAGATTGTAGCGTGAGATGATGATTTGAGGTATCGGCTCCCCTGACTATCTTTGTTAGTTCGAATAGAGCAGTATCGTCGATTGCATATTTTTCGATGATAGCGTCAAATGAGCATTTATCGCTATGATGAGTCAGCTCGACATCAGGAACATCGAATGGAATCGCCTCTTGCTCCTTTGCTACTTCCACAACTCTGCTTGGTTCAACGAATAGAAACTTTGCATCTCTGTCTATGAATCTCTTGATGAGCCACGGACAGGCTATTCTGTCGACATGGGCATTCTGCCTTGTAACCCATTTCATAAGTGCCATCTAGGCAGAGGTTGCTAAAAGGAATTTACGCCTTGAGTGTCTGAAGGACTTCGTCTTTGTGCCCGTCTACCTTAACCTTCCTCCAGATCTTTGCTATCTTTCCCTCTTCATCAATGATGAATGTTGAGCGCTCTATGCCCCAGCGAATAACTCCGTACATGTTCTTCTTTTTGTATACGCCGTAGGCTCTTGTGACCTCTCCAGATGTATCGCTGAGAAGCGGGAAGTTTAGCGAGTACTTCTCTTTGAACTTCTTATGCGAGGATACGCTGTCCCTGCTTACTCCAAGAACCACTGCATCCTTGCTTGTTATGGAATTCAGAGAGTCTCTGAAATTGCATGCCTCCTTTGTGCAGCCGGGAGTATCGTCCTTGGGGTAGAAGTAAAGAACGACCTTCTTCCCTGTGAAATCTTTAAGGGATGTTTTCTGACCAGCGTCGCTTTCAAGGCTAAAGTCAGGAGCTATGTCGCCGATTTGTAGTTCCTTTGGCATTTTATTTGTTAATAAAAATGGGGATTATTTGGTTTTTTCCAATTGTGAGCATACACGCCCCTGCACAAAAGCTACGGAGGGGGCTGCAATATAAAGCAGGATTGGTTACTAACAAATCGTACCCCTTAGTATGAGCTATACAGGGGGTGTTGCAATATAAACTACAATGAGTACTTCTCGCCCCTGCGTGCAAACTAGGGAGGGTCTGTATGAGATCTAGTTTCTCTGTTTTGATTGCTTCTTGTTGCAGAGAAAGCTCCTGCAATTGCATGAGATCAATGTTGTTTTATGATCAATCTCAGATTGGTAAATGAGTAGAGTACTATAGTACTAGAGAATGCTGGTGATTGACCTGTTTAGACGTAATATGACGCCCGAATGATTAGCTCGTTATCAGAGCCTTGATTGCTTCTGCTTTCGCTGCAATTTGAACTGCTTTATCGAATTCTTTCAACTTGAATTTGTGGGTTATTAGCGAATTCACGTCGATTTTCTTCTTGTGGATGTAATCTAGGGCCGTCTTGGTTTCTTCTTCTGTTGCAGCGTTACTTGAGATTATCGATTTTTCAGAGTTGAAGAGATCGCTGAAGTCATACTCTAAAACTGATCCTTTTGCAGGTACTCCGAACAATCCTACTCTTCCTCCTCTTCTTATGCCGTCGAAGCCTTGAACTATCGCTTTGGAGCTTGAAGATGCTATTATTGCAATATCTGCTCCTCTTCCTTCCGTCAGTTCCTTGATATGCTTTGGAACGTCAACCTCAAAAGGGTTAAAGACTTCTATTGCTCCGAACTTCTTTGCCGCTTTCAGTCTTGCTTCGCTTAGGTCGCTTGCATAAGCCTTTGCTCCGATAATTTTGAGGAGTTGAATAAAAGTCAGCCCTATTGGGCCTGCTCCGATTACTATTACTCTGTCATTTCTTTTTACTCTGTATCTGTTGAGGGCTCTAATGCAGCATGCCGTAGGTTCGATGAAACTTGCTTCTTCGAAGCTCATGCCCTTTGGGAGTTTCAACAAGCCCCTATGCTCGATGTTCCATCTTGGGAACCTGAAATATTCTGCAAAGCCTCCCGGGTCATAGTGTACTCTTCTGTAGTCGGAGCACATCGTGGGGCTTCCATGCTTGCAGTAGTAGCAGCTGTAGCAGGGTACGTGGTGATGCGGGAATATCCTGTCTCCCTCTTCGATGTTTTTTACTCCGTTTGTTTTTGCGACTATGCCAGAGGCTTCGTGTCCTATTATTGGAGGGACGCCTTTGTACCTTCCGTGAAGTTTTTCGATATCAGAGCCGCATAAGCCGCAGACTTTCATCTGTACAAGGATATCACCTTTTTGCAACTTTGGAGTAGGAATTTCTCTATAGTGAACTTTGCCGTCTTCGTCCAGAAGAACCGCCTTCAAAGTGACTCGATGTTTGATAGCACACGGATAAGTCCTTCGTTCTCAGATTCTTTGCATTACTATTGAAACCTGAAGATCTTTTCCGTTTATGCTGTATCCTTGGGTACGCTCTGGTCGATTTAGACCTTTATTAGCAAAATCAGTTTCGAGTTCCCCTAGATTCGCGCTGCTGTGTGGCTAATCTGCTGAGAGAGGGATTAAGCCTCCCATAATTTTTGGCGGCCCTAGCCCCAATCCTAACAGTCGGATCAAAAGTATTCATTATCCCGGTTCCGGGTATGGTCAAAAATATGAGAGGAGAGCCCTCTCGCTAAGGGCTCTATGCGTTCTTCCTTCTGGTCAAAGCAACTACGACGACCCACCTTTGTTCTAGAAGATTCGCATGCCACTCTTAGGAAGAAACTTCAAGAAATCTTTGTCAGCAGTCCAGATAATCGCTTTATGCCTTCTTGCAGAAGCCGCAATTAGCGCATCCAATAAATCTGCCCTGATGGGTTTGAAGTTTGCTGCATCATCAGCGTCAGACTTCGTTAGGGGAACGATTTCAATACCGGTCTTTCTTAGAAAGTTCTCATATCTAACCGGAGATCTTCCTGCAATAGCATAACCCCATATGATCTGAAAATGAGTTATTACTGACTCATGAAAGGTGTCATCCCGCGCAAGATGTCTGACAATTTCATCGCGAAGATTCAAGAGACTACGATCGCTAAGCAGAGACGTGTCTAGAAAGATTCTCAATTAAAGCAGACTCTGCTTTCTTTATGTGCGGTTTGATTTCTGCTACATCCTTAGCAAACTCTTCAATTACTAGTCTTAGCTCCCCGGATTTCTCTTTAGCCGCCCTGACCTTCTTAAGTGCAATGCCACCGTCAGTTTCTTCAAATACAACTGCGTCACCAGGCTTTATACCGGCCTTCTCCGCTAATCTCTTGGGAATTGTTACTTGGAACTTCTTGGTTATCTGGTATACCTTCACAGTAATACTTCCTTACTATAAGGATTTAAGGGTTTCATATAACACATAGGTTTCGTAAGTATAGAATATACTTCACGTTTAAATAAGATAAGAAGTTTAGGAAACGAGGGCTTCACGGAAGAATTGACCAAGCACTATGGGACGAGAAACGCAGCCCTTGTGCTCAAAGATGGCACGACCCTTTTTGGTTCTGGTTTTGGCCATACGACAAGAGTAGTTGGAGAAGTCGTCTTCAACACGGGCATGGTCGGCTATACAGAAGCCCTTACCGACCCTTCCTACAAAGGGCAGATACTTGCTTTCACTTACCCTCTAATTGGGAATTACGGAGTTCCTGACTACGCAAATCTAGATCAATGGAAACTTCCAAGGTATTTCGAATCAGAGAAGATTCAGGTAACCGGAGCAATCATGCACGAATTATGTGAAAGCCCCAACCACTGGGCATCTGTGAAGAGCCTTGATGCTTGGCTGCAAGAAGAAAAGGTTCCCGGAATTTTCGGGGTAGATACCAGAAGCCTGACGATAAAACTGAGAGAATATGGAGTAATGATGGGTGTTCTTGAAGTTTCTTACGATGAAATTGATGTCGATAAATTGAAAGAGGACCTCGACAAATCTCAATCTTATGGAGAATTGAACTTCGTAGAGCAGGTTTCAGTAAAGAAACCTCAAACCTACGGAGCAGGGAAAGAAACTGTAGTGCTCATGGATTATGGCGTCAAATACGGCATAATCAGAAGGCTGCTTGAAAGAAACCTTTCCGTAGTCAGAGTTCCTTACGATTATCCAACTGACAAAATTCTTTCGTACAAACCATCTGGAGTATTGGTAAGCAACGGCCCGGGAGATCCAAAAGCCTGCACTCATACCTTCGAAACTCTGAAAGACCTGATGGAGATGAACATGCCAACTCTCGGAATATGCCTTGGCGTGCAAACTCTGGCACTTGCAGCTGGAGCAGACACTTACAAGCTGAAATATGGTCACAGAGGGCAGAACAAGCCTTGCACCGATCTTGATGCAGGAAAGAGCTACGTTACGAGCCAGAACCATGGCTACGCAGTTGATGCAGATTCGCTCAAGGGCACAGGGTTCAGGACTTGGTTCATCAATGCAGATGATGGAACAGTAGAAGGAATAAGACATGAGAAGAAATCTGTTCTTGCCGTCCAATTCCACCCTGAAGCCTCGCCAGGTCCATACGATACTGACTACGTCTTCGATATGTTTGCAAAGATGATCAGGAGATAAAAGATGCCAAAATCTGAAAATCTGAGAAAGGTTCTCGTGCTGGGAAGCGGAGCCATCAAAATTGGCGAAGCAGGCGAGTTTGACTATTCAGGTTCACAATGCTTGAAGGCTCTGAAAGAAGAGGGGATAGATCCTGTTCTCATCAACCCAAACATAGCAACCATTCAGACAGACCAAAGGTTAGCATCGAAAGTGTACTTCCTTCCCGTAACTCCTGAGTTTGTGGAGATGGTTATTGCTAAAGAGAAACCAGATGGCATATTATTGGGCTTTGGAGGTCAAACCGCACTAAACTGCGGGGTTCAATTAGCAAAGCAGGGTATTCTAGAGAATTACTCTGTCAAGGTTCTCGGCACTCCAATCAGAGGGATAGAGGTGACGGAGGACAGAGATCTTTTCAAGCAGACCATGTCCAAAGCAAGTGTTCCTGTCCCGATAAGCAGGGCGGCATATTCCGTTGAAGAAGCCAGAGAAATCGCGAGCCAGATAGGCTATCCAACGATGATCAGAGTTGCTTACACTCTTGGAGGGAGAGGAGGAGGCGTAGCCTACAACGAGTACGAACTTGATGAAATCGCTTTGAGAGGATTGACGAGCAGCATGACCCATCAAATCCTCATCGAAGAGTATCTTGGAACATGGAAGCAGGTTGAATATGAAATAATGCGGGACAGGGCAGGCAACAGCATTACCGTTTGCAACATGGAAAACGTGCTCAGTATGAGGGTGCATACTGGCGACAATATTGTCATAGCTCCATCGCAGACTCTCAACAACAGGGAATATCATTTGCTTAGAACTGCTTCGCTTAGAGCTGCGGAGACCTGCGGCATAATCGGCGAATGCAACATACAATTTGCCCTCCATCCTGCTTCTGAAAGATACAATTCTATTGAAATCAATGCAAGGCTCTCGCGTTCATCTGCGTTAGCCTCGAAAGCAACTGGCTACCCATTGGCATACATGGCAGCAAAGCTGGCTTTAGGCTATCTTCTCTCAGAACTCTTCAACAAGGTTACCGGAGTAACGACTGCTTGCTTCGAACCTTCGTTGGATTATGTAGTCTTGAAGATGCCTCGCTGGGACCTGAAAAAGTTCGAAAGGGTTTCGAGAAGACTCGGGACGCAGATGAAATCCGTTGGAGAAGTCATGGCAATAGGCAGAAACTTCGAGGAAGTGCTTCAGAAGGCCATAAGGATGATTGATATTGGAAAGCATGGATTGGTTGCAAATTCTGCTCAGGAAGAGATTCCAAGCGTAGAAGTTCTCGAAAGCGAATTAACTCATCTGACAGATGAAATCATGTTCAGAGTTGCCGAGGCTATCAAAGCAGGGATTCCAATAGAAGATATTGAGAAACTTGCAGTCATTGATAGATGGTTCCTATCCAAGATGGAGAACATCGTTAACACAGAGAAAGAGCTCAGGAAGGCAAAGGAAGTTTCCCCTGAATTAATCGCAAAGGCAAAGAAGTTCGGCTTTTCGGACAAGCAGATAGCGAACTGCACCGGCATGGCAGAGAAGGATGTAAGAACCTTAAGAATCAAGAATAATATTACTCCTGCCGTAAAGCAGATAGACACTCTCGGCGCTGAATGGCCTGCAAAGACCAACTACCTGTACACGACTTATGGCGGAAATACCAACGATGTAAGTTTCGAGAAGACGAAGAAGGCCATAGTGCTAGGCGGCGGCGCTTACCACATCGGAAGCTCGGTGGAGTTTGACTGGTGCACAATGAACATGGTATGGGCACTCAAGGAGAAAGGGTTCAAGGAAGTCATCGTAGTAAACTGCAATCCTGAAACTGTTTCTACAGATTATGACATGAGCGACAGACTATACTTTGAGCAGCTCACTCTTGAAAGGGTTCTTGACATCTACGAGATGGAAAAGCCCGAGGGTATAGTTACCTGCGTCGGAGGGCAAATTCCAAACAATCTCGCTCCAAAGCTGGCGAAGGCTGGAGTTGCAATCTTGGGCACGAGCCCTGCCAATGTAGACAGAGCCGAAGATAGATCGAAGTTCTCAAAACTTCTCGATGAACTTGGGATACCTCAGCCAGCATGGAGAGCATTCACATCAATAGAAGACGCGTTCTCATTTGCCAGTGAAGTTGGATATCCAGTTCTTGTCAGACCTTCGTATGTTTTGAGCGGCGCAGCGATGAGGGTCATCTGGAGCTCGAGTGAGCTGGAGAGATTCCTTGAAGTTGCTGCGAAAGTTAGTCCGGAGTATCCTGTAGTGATAAGCAAGTTTGTGCTTGACGCTAAGGAAGCAGAGGTGGATGCTGTATCAGATGGCGCAAATGTCTTCATCGGTGCAGTCATCGAGCACATTGAGAAGGCTGGAGTGCATTCAGGAGATGCCGTTATGTCCATACCGCCCCGAAGCCTTGAGCCGAGCGAAGAAGCACTTATTCTCGATTATGCCAGCAAGATTGCAAGAGCCCTTCAGATTAAGGGACCATTTAACATACAGTTCTTGGTGAAGGATGGAAGAGTGTACGTAATAGAATGCAACCTGCGTGCATCAAGGTCGATGCCCTTCGTCTCCAAGCTTACAGGGGTGAATCTCATGAACATCGCCGCCAAGGCTATAATCGGAGAAGCAATAGAAGAAAGCTATCACAATTACAGAAAGGTTCAGCAGGTAGGAGTAAAGGTGCCTCAGTTCTCCTTCATGCAGCTAACTGGTGCAGACCCCAATCTGGGAGTTGAAATGCAATCTACAGGAGAAGTTGCATGCTTCGGCAAGAACTTCAACGATGCTTACATGAAAGCTCTGGTTGCTGCGGGGTACCAGATACCGCGCAAGAATGGCAACATTCTGATAACGGTTGGAGGCGAAGACCTTAAGAAGCAGATTTTGCCCATAGTCAGAGAGTTGACAGAACAGGGCTTCAAGATTTACGCTACCGAGCATACGGCTGACTTTCTGGCTAAGAACGAAGTCAAGACGATAGCGCTGTACAAGATAGGTGAATCTTCAAGGAAGCCAAACCTAGAGGACTATCTGGTTAGAGGGCAGCTCGATCTTATCGTCAATATCCCTCTGAAAGTGCCCTCTGAGAATACTGGGCAAATTATGGAAGATGAATACATGATCAGGAGAAAAGCCGTGGAGCTGGGAATTCCCGTTCTAACGACGCTTGAAGGCGCAACTGCGTTCGTCGAAGGACTTTCTTGGCTAAAAGAGAACTCGCTTACTATAGAAACTACAGCTTAGTGCTCTTTAGTTTCGGAGTTTCTTCCAACCGCGCAAAATACTCCTTGATGTATGGAATGATGTTCCTCAAATCCCTATCTTTTATTATATGATCCGCATGCCGCTCTACTATGGTCGCGGCACAGAAAGCAATTTTCAAGCCTGCAATTTCAAAGAGTTTTAGATCATTGGCACCATCCACCGTCGAAACGATGTTCTTCTTCTCCTCGCCAAGCCACTTTATTGTGTCCATAAGCACGTATGCTTTGTTCGATGTGACCTTGAGGTTTACACCTGATAGCTTGTCATCGGTGAATAGAAGATCGTTTGCAAAAGCATAGTCGACGCCGAGCTCGCCCTTTACCCTCTCCGCCAACAACGATGGCCCTCCAGAAACTGCCATGGTCTTGAAGCCCATTCTCTTCAATTCTCTGAAGGTTTCAACCGCGCCTTTCATTAATGGCATCTCAGCCGCTAAACTCACGCATTCTTCATAGGGAACACCTTTCAGAGCGTCTATTCTCATGAACAGGCCTTGTTCCCAGTTAATCTCTCCTTTGATGCCCTTGATAGTAAGCTCTTCAACCTCTTTCTCTCTCCCTATAAGCTTCGCGATCTCTGGCATGAATTCGCCATCTACAAGGATTCCTTCAACGTCAAATATGGCTAGCACTGTTTCAATCTCTCTATTTGTCTGCCCCGTTCAATATGCAGCATAATAAGCCTCTTTTCAGCCAGATTTATGGATAACGGTCTTATTGTGATATTATTCTTCTTTGACTATTATGCTGGAGATTTCTGTGCTCTCTTCAAGAGCTCTGTTAATTGTTATCTCCGCTATGATCTTGTACTGCCTTATCGCTTGGACAAGGTTCCATAATAAAGCGCTCAGTGAGATTGCAAGTTCCCTACCTTCGGTCTTTGAAACCAGATCAGCAACTTCATTGCACTCTTTTATCGCGTTGTCAGCGGCAAGCAACGCCTTGCTGCCAGCTCGAATGTCCTTTTTGAAGAACGAGTCCAATGAACTTTCAGCGACAGATTTTGTGAGAGAGATGATAGGAGATATCTTCCTCAGCATGGCAACGTCGATATTCTTCTCTATGATGGGAGAGAGCGCATCTATTGCGATACGCTCCGCATTATCAGCAATTTCCTCGAGCGCCTTAGCAACTACTCTATTTCCAACAATGTTAAGAGGGCTCTCTATACCCACATGCTTCATTATTTCTCTGTCTCTTGCTGCTAGTATCAACTGCCTTACCGTAAGCCGATAGAGCCTGTCAACATCATTCTCCATGTTGGAAACTTCCTTCAGATACTTGGTCTCTCTTTCTGATATTGCGTGCAAGATTGCATCGAAGATCGCAATGATTATTGCATGTATTCTTCTGAGAGAGACGTATATTGGAAATTTCATCGGGTCAACGAGGCTCTGGAGTGTAACCCTGTTCAGAGTCTGCTCAACTACTCCAATGCCTATGAGTTTGGAAGTTGCATTCCTGATTTCCTCGAGCTGCTCCGGTCTTAGAGGTCTCTTTGAAGAGACCTGTATTGTTTCATGCCCGACAATGTACTCTCCAACAATTATCTTTGCAAGAAGTTCTTTCTCGGCGCATAAATCCGCATTAACTATTGCTACTGATTCTCCCTTTGTCCTCAGACCCAATTGAGGAATTACTCTTAATGATCCATCCTGCTCTTCAGATAGCGCCAGGGTGTCGCCTGGCTTTACCCCCACTTCCTTCACCCACTTTATGGGAAGAGAGACGATAAGAGTAGAGTATCCAGCTCTCTGAGCCTTTCTAATTTCCAATTAGTATCATGTCAGATTATATGAACTAGACTATAATTCTTAGCTCTAATAAGAGCTAAACGGTATGGTTCCAATTATGATGCTGAAACTAAGACCTTTGCCATTGATTTCATACTTCTTAATTCCCTAAGATCGCTCAGCTGGTGTGCTATTGCATACCAATCTTCGTCCGAAATTCTCATAATGTTGATAATCTCACAATCTATGCTGTTTCTGATGCTACGCATTTCATCTCTATGACCTGCTCGCTGAGCTTTGCACAGGTTGTTGAATAATTCTGCAAGTTTGGTGTTATGTACTTCTTCCACCTTTCTGAAATCAGGTACTAAGAAAGAACGTAAGATGAATGATCTGATGTCAAGCAAGCCTCTTCCCATTGACGTTTTTGCTTTTAATTCCAGAAGCAGGGCTGCAATTGAGGAGTTCAGATAGGCAAGCAATGGCAATACATATTTGGTATTGTGAGGCTTTATCCCGTAGAAGTTTGCAGTTGCATAAGCATCAGCATCATTCTTGATGGCAAAGAACCTATTGCGAACGAAAGCAGGTACCAAAATAGGAGACAGCTCCCCTCTTCTCAAAGAATACCAGATCCTCTTGTGCCTGAATGTTGGTAGCCTATGATACCCAACAACAGATCTTCCTCTCAAATGCCCTCTTTTTATCCGAAGTTTCTTTCCTTCTCCATATTTGATATAAGTCAGAACCCCATCTTCAAGCCTGCTTTTAGGCTCGTCAGCAAGCAGAATTTTCTCTTTAACATCCTCTCGGGTTAGGTCGAAAGTCTTGATACTTGCAGGGCTGCTGACCACTGGCTTGAGATACTGCCCTTCAATATTGAAATCCCTTGCTTCTTCATCGCTAAGAATGAAGAAGTCGTAGGCGCCCTCTTTGAAGGAGTATTCTACATCTGCTAATTCCTGCAAAGGAACCATTTTCTCGTTGTGCAGTAGTTTTTCATATAGAGCGCTTGTACGGAAGATTACACTCCAATGATCTATTTGCGATAAATCTCCCTGACGCTTGATCACTACTCTTACAGATTCGTCTTCGTAAGAAGTCGATGTTTTCTCAGCATGTTTGATGAGCCCTTCAAAATTAGTCTCTTTCTTTATCAGTAAGAATTTGGCATGGTTCTTATCTCTGCTTCTCGCATTTGGGTATCCGGATTTCTTCTGAAGAATTACTGTAACAGTTTCTACGAGAGCTTCGCTAAAGACATCCCTTCCAGATGCGATTATGCTGTGAATAAGAAAATTCTGCAACAGGAATTTTTGAAGGTCTCTTCCCCAAACAGAATCAAGCCAAGAGCTTGATAGAATAAAGCCCAGAAAGCCTCCTTCTTTAAGGAACTTCGTGCTATGCGTGATGAAATAGGCGTAGATGTCAGCCCGTGCATTCATCCTGATTTGTTTCCTATCAAAAGTAAGTGCTGCATCGCGTATCGAAAGTTTGTTTTGCTTACCGCCTATCTCCCTTTGTTCAATATAGGGGGGATTTCCGATAATTGCATCGAATTTACCTAATTCTGCTTCGAAAAAACTCCCATTCAGAATAGTTGGAGGATTAGTGAATCTGTTTCTGGCCTTGGTACATGCACCTTCATCAATTTCGGCTCCTGCAATCTGCTTCCTTGCATCATCTGAAGAAGCGCCAAGCTCGAGTAATCTATGATATGCGCCTTCAAGGAAGATTCCGTCACCAGCTGCAGGGTCAAGAATCCTATCGGTTTTGCTTCTAATTGCGAGTCTAGTAATTAGCCTAACTATCGAAGGAGGGGTATAGAACTGTCCGAAGAGCCTCTTTTTCAGCTTGGTACTCTGCAAGCGCATATCCCGTAGACACTCAAAGTATAAAGAGCGTACTGTAATCAGGTGATAGGGATGCCGAAGAAGCCGGAGCGAGTGGTAGTTACTGTCATGGGACAGGACAGAGTGGGAATCGTAGCTGGCATCTCGCAGACATTGGCAGAGCACGGCGTCAATATCGTTGATCTGACCTCGACAGAAATGCGCGGTCTCTTCATAATGATAATGTTGGTAGACACTGCTAACTCAAAGAAGCCATTAAGCAAATTGCAGGAAGTGCTAAAGGAGAAGGGGAAGGCGCTTGGCGTGCAGGTCATGGCTCAGCACGAAGATGTCTTCAGGTACATGCACAGAATCTAAAAGTGGGAATCTCTCTACTATTACAGTCTTTTCTGATTTATTTCGTCCCACTGGTTGTCCAGAATTGCTGAGACTACTTTGCCCTGCACCACTTTGACGACTACTGTATGCTTTGTAATGACCTGAGCCAATGCTTGCCCTGTTCTGTCGCCGTATCCTGCATGCCTAGACTCGAATATCATTGTAACAACGTATTGGGGAGGAAAACTCTCAAGAATCTTAGTATCTACGATGTTAAGCGTATCCAGCACACCATCGAACTTGAACGTAGATGCCTGAATTATGAAGTCCTTGGCTATCTCCTCGGCCTTCTTGCCTTCTTCTGTCTCTTGGCTTCTGCCTGCAAACTGAGGGCCTACTACATCGTTTAGTGCATTGATAATGGTAGAATCTTTTCCTACGTACAGTACTATTATCTTGCCGATCTTGTAAAAGTGTGGCGACTCAACCCAGCTGATCATCGAGTTTCTTACACTGCCACCATCAGGAGATACTTTTGATGCTTCATCATTCATTGATGCTTCGCTAGCATATTCGTAGACCTGCAACTTTTGGCCGTTGACATCTATTACCTGCGCTTCGATCGCGAAGAAGGGTTGGGAGAGTTTTCCAGAAGGCTCAACCTTCAGTCCCTTCGCTCTTAGAGCATCTACAAGGCTGACATAGTCTTTGACAGGGCCGCCATGTGAAACCGGAGGTTGAGGTGGCGAACTCTGGAGAGATGACATGTAGGTGGCTGCACCTATTACGACGAATGCCGCTGCTATAGCGACAAATGCTATCTGTATGATTTTCATTTTCTATCTCTCCTTATGATGATAAGCACTTTAATCAGAATACCGGTTGAAACACTTGTTCAAGTTCGTAGAACAGCGCACCCTCAATAAGCATGACGAATTTCCCATTGCAATGGGAAATGATATCAGGTAATATCCAAATTCTTTTCTGTAGCCGTAGTTGGGCTAGATGCCATGTTCTCCACCGAAGAGGTAATTGAAACTTTTGAGATGATTTCATTAAGTCATCTCAATGTAAGAACCGTAACTCTTGGGATAAACCTGCTCGATTGCGCAGATTCTAACATTAAAAAGATGAAAGAGAAAGTCTATAACAAGATCGTTTCAACTGCTGGAAACCTTGTAAAAGAAGCGGGGCTTGTTGAACGCAAATACGGAATTCCAATAGTGCACAAAAGGATAGCCGTAACTCCGATTTCCCTGCTTTTGGAATCTGCCATTAGAGGGGTGGCAAGGAAAAGCGCTGTTGCAAGATCCATAGAGATTGCAGAGGTTCTGGATAAAGCGGCAAAAGATGTTCGCATAGATTTTATTGGAGGCTATGGCGCTCTCGTTCAGAAGGGCTTTACAAAGGGAGATACAGTCCTCATAGATTCCATTCCAGAAGCATTGGCAAGTACAGAACGCGTCTGCTCCTGCGTGAATATTGCAGGCACCAAAGCAGGCATCAATGTGGATGCTGCACTAAAGATGGGAAGTGTGGTAAAGCAGACCGCGATTAAAACGAAAGATAGGTCAGGAATAGGCTGCGCAAAACTTGTATGCTTCTCAAATGCTCCAGAGGATAATCCTTTCATGGCTGGTGCATTTCACGGTCCGGGAGAATCGGAGAATACTATCAACGTAGGCATCAGCGGGCCAGGTGTAATAAGAAACATAGTCGAAAAGAGCCCAAAGACAGATTTTAGAGCCCTTGCAGAACTCATTAAGAGAGCCGCGTTCAAGATAACAAGGGCAGGGGAGCTGATAGGTCAGGAAGTTGCAAAGAGCCTAAATGTGAAATTCGGCATAGTTGATCTTTCTCTCGCTCCGACTCCTGAAAAAGGCGACAGCATAGCAAATATCATCGAGGAAATGGGAGTCGAATATTGCGGTGCTCCTGGTTCAACGGCAGCTTTGATGCTGCTGACTGATGCGGTGAAGAAGGGAGGGAGCATGGCAACTTCGTTTGTTGGAGGGATAAGCGGAGCATTCATCCCGGTCAGCGAAGATGCTGGCATGGTGAACGCTGCAAAGAAAGGCGCGCTTACGCTGGAGAAACTCGAAGCCATGACATCAGTATGCTCTGCAGGGCTTGACATGATAGCTATACCTGGCAATACCAGCACCGAGACTATCGCAGCGATAATCCTTGACGTTATGGCCATAGGCGTTATCAACAATAAAGCCCTTGGTGTGAGACTGATTCCTGTCCCGGGTAAGAAAACAGGCGATGCAGTTCAGTTTGGAGGGTTGTTTGGAAGAACTGTAGTGATGCCTGTAAGCAAGTTTTCATCAAACAACTTCGTGAAAAGAGGAGGGCATATACCGTCTCCTCTTGCCAGCCTCAGGAACTAGCTACTTTTCCTCTATTCTTGGAGCCAGATAGAAGTTTATTCTTCCTCCGGTTTCGCCTAGCGCAAATTCCATCTTAAGAGGCATCTTGCTCGAATATTCGCAAACAACCTTTTCGGTTGCTCCTCCTGCTGCTTTGACTATGTTCAGAAGATATTGCAGGCTGTAGGTTGCCTTGCTTTCCTTGCCAACCTCCATAGATTCCAGAGCGTCATTGCCCTTCTCAATTGGTATGGATGCAGAGCCAGAATCGCTTTTACCCGTGAAAATTATCTTGTCCTTCGTTGCTTCAAGCGTGATATGGTCAGAAATTGTCTGAACATCGTTCAGTATTTCTTCGAATGCTGACTCTTTGAGAACCATCTTCGAATCAAATGAGAGTTTTGGAAGCGGAGTGGGCGAGTAGGTGCTCTCTATCAAGTGGATTTGAAACTCCCTCTTGTAACCATTCTGGAACTTCAGGGTAAGCATGTCGTCATCTCCAGCCTGTATTGTGACGCTGTCCTTTGGACCAGCCCTGCGCAGCAATTTGACAAAGTCTTCAACCCTTACCGTCAGTTTGTGCTGCTTATCACAGTCGTATTTCTCGAACCCTGCATTAGGCCATGTAAGATCTATAAGAGCTACATGAGAAGGATCCATGGCTCTGAAAGTAATCCCTTCAGCAGTGCCTTCGAAACTTGCCTCTTCTACCAAACTCTGAATCGTCTGGGCAACTATCTTCCATTCATTCGGTGTCTTAGTTTTCGCTACGAATACCAAAGCAGAACCCGGCGTCCCCTGAACTTAACAGATGTTTTAACCTTTCTTTACGAATACTGACGCCACGTATGGCTACAATTGGTGCATCTATAGAATTGGGTTGGAGGTTCGTCTCCAGCTCTAGTCTGGAGCAGCCACCATCCCGCTTCTTTATTTCCGCACTTGGGGCATTCGATTTTTATTGTGGGAAGAGTCTTGATCTTTTCATCTTCCTTGGAAACTATCTTGATGGACCGCTTTGGAGGTTCTGCCTGCTGTCTCATGACCTTGGCAACGGACTTTTTGTCTTTAAGGACGAAACTGCAATTGTCACATACAAGAACTACTGTTGTCTTGCCTCCATGAGTTTGGGGTTTCGCTCTCAGCTTTGAACCGCATTTATCACAGAACCTCATAAGATCACGTGAAATTTGAATACTGCAACAACAGGCGCCAAAGGGATGTAATATAAGAATTGTGAGGAGATTTACTCTGCGGTTTTCAGCGCCTTGTTGATCTCTGTTGAAATCTTCTTGGCTAGATTGGCTGCTTCCTCGCTCCCTTCGACAAAAGCCTTTACCGGGTCTCCTTTCTTCGTCTGAAGTCTTATCACAGATTTCTTTATCAAAGGATGATAAGGAGCGACTCCCGCGAAGACCACGTTCTCATTCTGCAATAGATGCTTGTGCACAACATGCGCTATGGCAATATCCTCGTCTTCCACTTCTATCATAATATCCTTTTCACTTACGTTGGTAACCTTTAGTTGCAAGGGTTTCACTCAAATAGCGGTACTAAAAAGGCATTTCGCATCACTTTGCCTTCGGATACGAGCCTAGAACCTTGACAAACTGGCATTTGTTAGAAACGGTTTCAATAACATCTTGGCAGACCTTGTCTGTTCGATGCCCCTCAAAGTCCAGATAGAAGTAATACTCCCACGCCTTCTGCCTTGTAGGTCTTGACTCTATCTTGGTAAGGTTGATCTTCCGGTCTGCAAATTCCTTCAGGACGCTGTAAAGCGAACCAGGTACGTGCGGCGCTGAGAAGATTATCGAGGTTTTGTCATCCCCGGTAGGCTCTGCATCCTTTTCTGAAAGAAGGAAAAATCGCGTGTAATTGTTCTTGTTGTCTTCGATTCCTTTTTCAAGTATCCTCATCGAATAAACCTCTGCGGCATACTCGCTTGCTATCGCAGCAGCATCCCTGAGGTTCTGCTCTTTCAAAAGCTTCACGCTGCCAGCCGTATCATAAGTGGACAGGGTTCGAAAACCATGATTCTGCAGGTAGGTTCTGCACTGCGCCAGTGCTTGAGGATGAGAATACACGAGTTTTACTTCATCCATCGGTACGCTGGGCAAAGAAATAAGGCAGTGAACAACTCTCAGATTCAGTTCTTTGCAGACCTTCAGATTAGACTTCAGCAGGAGGTCATAAGTTTCAGTGACGCTTCCTTCGGTGGAGTTCTCTATAGGCACTACGGCATAATCGACCTGATGCTTCTCAAGCGCATTGAAGACCTCTGGGAGCATTCTGTAAGGTTTTGCTTCGGCGTCCTTGCCAAATAATTTGTAGACTGCAACTTCGCTGTAAGCACCTCTCTCCCCCTGAAAGGCAACGGCGATAGGCTTGCGCTTCGATGACAATTTTCTACCTTAGTATATTGGCGTGGCCCAATCTTTATGGTGTTTGTCTTCTCCTACAACAGCTTTGAGGTAAGCGTCTCTAACCCTCTTCGTAGTCTTACCCATAGAGCCATTTCCAATGGTCCTTCTGTCTATCTCAACGATTGCAATAACCTCTGCAGCGGTTCCAGTGAATAAGACCTCGTCAGCTGTGTACAGTTCGGTTCTGGATATGTCCCTCTCTACAACTTCCACCTCCAAATCCTTCGAAAGCTGCATTACAGAGTCTCTGGTAATTCCTTCGAGGATCGAAGAGGCGGCTGATGGTGTGTACATCTTTCCATCTTTAACCATGAAGATATTCTCTCCGGTGCCTTCGCTAACAAAGCCTCTTTGATCAAGCAGAATTGCATCATCGTAACCATTTCTCAAAGCGTCGAGTTTTGCTAATACTGAATTGATGTAATTGCCGGTAGCCTTGGCTTGAGGGGGTGTTGACTGATCGCTTATTCTCCTCCACGATGAAACTCCGACCTTCAGCTCGGGCTTGTCGAAGTATTTGCCATACGAGAAGGCCGCAATGGCAGACTGTATGGGGAAACCTGTCCAGTTCAGCCCTATCCCCCCATAGCCAACAAATATTATCGGTCTGATGTAGGCTGAGGTCTTTATCTTGTTGATCTTCAAAGTTTCAATTACGGCGTTGACCAATTCCTTTGTTGAATGCTGCACATTCATGTAGTAAATCTTGGCCGAGTTCATGAGCCTCCTGATGTGATCTTCAAGCCTGAAAACTAGCAAATTATGATCAGATGGATATGCTCGTAGCCCTTCAAAGACACCTGTTCCATAATGCAATCCATGAGTCAGTATTGGAACCTTCGCCTCACTCCATTTTACAAACTTTCCATCGAGCCAGATGTATTCAGCTTCTTGAAACGGCATCGAGTTCTATCCTAGCGAGAGTTAGAGGAACCATAAATTAGGGTTTATAAGAATATAGACGCTTCTTAGAGGCCTCTTGTTACACGCCTCTGAAGTCAGGAGCAAGCATCCTCTCATCGACATAACCGCATTCCTTGCATTTCACTCTATCATTAATCCTCACGACGCCTCCACCGCATATGCTGCATACCGTGCTGAGTACACCATCATTGTCGCGCTCCAAAGCCAAATGGATAATAGCGTTCTTTGTGCTATAGACAGTAGCTCTCATCAGGTCTGCAACCTTTGCAACTGTTATCCTTCGACCTCTTCGTTGCGGATCTTGTCGTGTGGATAGCATGCCTGTAAAGTTGGCTTCGTTTGGCTTGCCGTTTATTCTCAATATTCTCATATTGATGACATTGGACTGAGCAGATTCGACTACCCCTTCTACAGAATCTCCTTTCGTTGGCAGGGCTGGCTTCTTGACAGGGCTTTTTACGATGACTTTTCTCTGCTTTAGGTCGAATTCAGCGATTCCAACCGCAGCGGCTCTAACTGAATCACCGTTGCTATAGGTTCCTTCACCAGGCTCGAACTCCTCGACAACTGCGAGAGCCTCTCCTGGCATGGTCTTTCGTTCTTTCTTTTCACTCATTTCGCATAGGCACCTATTTAGTCCCTAATAAGTTATCAGAACCGAACTAGTAGCCCTAAAAGTTCCGACATGCCCCATTCAATAACTCTGATTGCCGATGTCCCTTAAGATGCACCAGAACCAGATTCTTAGATGGTTATAGTATACAAATATCAACGTAGAGAATTTTCTATCGAATCTGGAAGCCTAACTAAATCGAACTTACCTGTACCTAAGAAGTGCGGCAATGCCTCCAAAACTCTTCAACATCTGGCCCTCTTCAGTCTTCCCCGAAATGACTTCTAGTTTCGCAGCGGTTTCCATCGCCAGTTCATCGAGTATCTCTATAACATCTCTCTCGGTAATCTCGTAGTCTGTAGAGCCGCACTTGCTTGGCTCGCTTATCAGTCTCTGCTTTTCTGCAATGTAATTGTCTCTCCTGACAATCTTCTTCTTTACTTCGTCGCACTTTTTGCATGTAGCTTTGATCTCTGTGAGCTCCAAATCCTCCGACGCAAGAATTGTATGCGCCTTCGACTGCTGAACCGCGTTTGTGACCTCGTTTATACCATAAACAGCAAGCCCATTTTCAGCATTAACCTCTCTCAAGAATTTCTGGACGAG
>JACPBJ010000213.1 GCA_016180375.1 Nitrososphaerota archaeon
ATAATTAAAAGAACTGTGGAAGCCCTGTACTCTGTAGCCATATAAACCTCCTCCATCAACCTGAAGATAAGGTCTGTGAATGTATCTCAAGGATGCCAATATTCTGCTCAGGAAGGCCATAGCTAGTGCATACTTTGAACCTGAGCTTCTGAAACTTGGTTATATCCGCAGCAACGTAAAGCACCAGAACCTTGGTGAAGGCGGGCTTTCAAAAAACGATATTTTGCACATTTTTTTCGATTTTGAAACAGGAAGCGAATATCCTGATGGCGATGAGTGGTTCATAATTGAATATCTAATTCCTCATAACATTCTTCTTCCAGACGGGTTAAAATCGCCCGATTATTTTATTACTCTTCCTCTAGGCAAAGGGGATCATAATTGGAGGCGTAGGGAACTCATACGATATAGGTCTGGGAAGATGAAGAGGCTCGAAGAGGCCAAAAATTTTGTAGATCAAAAGTATGACGAGCTTTTGGACGCTCTCGTAGAAAATTCGGTTCCGAAACTTATCAAAGAGCACAAGAAGAAGGGTTAGCTGAGATATTTTCTGTCCAGTCTGGCAAGTCCGATATTTCTGAGTAGCGGAGTACCCAGAAGGACTGATGCTGTCACAAGTATTATCCTCTCTATCGGGTAAACGAAGAAGATAGTAGTCCAGATTCCAACGAACTGCTCCTGCGTATACCTTCCTATTATCAACCCAAGAACTGTTTCGAAGATTACACCTCCAACAACATGCTGTATCATCGTTCCTATGATTGCGAATATTGCGAGTCCTCTGGCAATCTGGCTTACCGATCTAGAATTTACCCATTCCGCTGCTTTCTTGGATAATGGCGTCATTAGCAGAATCAGTGTAGCTAGGTGCAACCAGTTAAACGGTATCAATGCGAATGGTAACTTTACAAATACCAAACTAAGAGGATGAATTACGAAGATTCCTAGTGCAACAAGGAATATTGCAATGACAGGGATCCTTTTACCTCTGGCCAAAAAACCAACAGAAATCGTCCCTATAGTCGCGGGAAGAAAGTCCAAGCCAAGAAAAATCAGCGGTCTCCCAAAGACCACTCCCAGAAATGTTCCCAGCAATACCGCCGCCCCTCCAAATATCGGACCCAGAATAACTCCGAATAATGGAACAAGAATGTCAGAAGATGCAAATGAAGCTCCAGGAACACCCACAACTGGAAAGGTCGGGATTATCCTTAGCGTTGCATAGATGACTGCAAAAGATGATGTTAGAGCAAGAAGCCTAGTCTTTGGGTTTCTGACAGGCTTTGTAGGTTCTGATTGCATTGGGGCGGTGGCAGGTCTAAAGTGACGTTATTAAGCGATGATGTAACTAAAGTATAGAGTAACCGGTTCTGGTAACTCTGCGAGAGGTTTCTTTGTACACCTTGTTCATACAGTTCCTACCAACAGTACTGTGAGTATATGGGCCCCCTATCGTTTTGACTAGGGCCCCCGGGGGTATAAAATAATAAGTACAAGAACATAGCTAATTCTTGTGAGCACATTCTCACACGAGGGAGAAACTGGAAGCCTGCCAACAGGTGCGAAGATAATTCCTGCACAGAGTTACAAGAGCACTTGGGAAATTTCGGTAAAGAGCCCTGAGCAGTTCTGGGATTCAGTTGCAAGAGAGTTGCACTGGTTCAAGACTTGGGACAAGGTGCTTGAATGGAAGCATCCCTTTGCTAAGTGGTTCGTTGGAGGGCAGCTGAATGCATCGTATAATGCGGTTGACAGGCATGTAAAGACATGGAGGAAGAACAAGGCTGCAATACTCTGGGAAGGAGAGCCTGGAGAGAGGAGAGTCTTGACATACCAAGACCTCTATAATGAAGTAAACAAATTCGCCAATGTCCTCAAAAATCTTGGAGTACAAAAAGGAGACAGAATTGCATTTTATATGCCAATGGTGCCTGAGTTCCCCGCAGCTGTATTGGCATCTGCAAGAATAGGAGCCACCTTCACGGTTGTATTTTCTGGATTTTCAGCCAGCGCGTTATCTGGCAGGATAAACGATTGCAAGGCAAAGGTTGTTGTAACTGCTGATGGAGGATACAGAAGAGGGAAGATAATTCAGCTAAAGGAGATCGTCGATGAAGCTTTAACAGATACCCCATCTGTTGAGAGCGTCGTAGTGTACAAAAGAATCGGGAGA
>JACPBJ010000219.1 GCA_016180375.1 Nitrososphaerota archaeon
GAGGGGTTCCCCGTAACATTACCGATTCTTAGGCCAATCCTTGTTCAATACTATTGAACACTTATAAAGTCAGTTGAACATCGAGCGCCTTGTTCAATACTAGTCTAGCTAAGACTACAGGGGGGTAGGTCTGATCTTCTAATCCTGCAATAATTCGCCTACAGATTCAAGGATTTCAACGGTAAATGGAAGATACGATGGCATCATGTTGGGAAGGTTATCTAACAAAACAGGCCCCTTGCTAACTACCCTGTGGGCCCCTAGCAAAACGATAGTGGTTCCAATCAGCTGGCATTAAATAACCTTAATGGGATCAACTATCATGCCAAAGTCCACGGTTCAAAGAAAATCCCTAGATTCTCCGGATGAAACACGGAGTTTCGAGAATGGCAAGGCCGATATTGTGCATTTAGGTGACGTAACCGTCGGGAGGATGACCTACCAGCCGGGGTGGAGCTGGTCAAAGTCCGTGAAGCCTATTGTCAAGACTGACAGTTGCCAATTCCATCATGTTGGCTACACCATTTCAGGCAAGATAAAAGTCGTAATGAATGATGGGAAAGAGACCGAGTGCGGTCCTGGTGAGGCCATTGTGGTTCCTCCTGGTCACGATGCTTGGGTCGTGGGAAATGAGCCTTGGGTTGGCCTTGACTTCTCCGGCATGAAAGATTACGGTAAATCGAGGACGACTCCAAAGAAGGCAAAGAAAAAAACTAAGAAGAAGGCTAGGAAAAGATAGGTTAGTCGGGTGAGGGTTAGGTTACACCTTGCCTCACCTGTCTCTGCTAGAGTTAGGCCTAACTTAAGAATGTGTGGCAGTCTTCGTTCTTTCCGCAAGCCTTGATAGTTTCTCTTCTGCCGCCAGTGTCGCATCAAGCGTCAGTTCGGCAATAAGCTTCAGTTCAGCCTTCTTTCTCCGCGTGAGCTTTTCCATGATTATGCACCTTTCAGTTTGTCTTCGGCTCGCTTATATCTTTCTGCTAGTTCCTTGTAGAGATACCTGGCCTCGATTGAGCTGCTGAACACGATCTGTATGACATTGCCTACACGAACCAATTTTATCGAAGTTGTTCCCATATCAAACTGACTAGATTCTACATCATCGTCCATTGATGGCTGTAGTAGCTGATGTATTCTTAAGGTAATCTAGTGCTAGAGTTAGGCCTTGGCCAGTTTCTTGAGTAGCCTTCCATCCCTTTTGATGCTCCGATCAATCAAGTTAAGGAACATTGCATCCACTTGCTTCTGCTTCTTGGCCTGAACCTGCTTCTCCACATCGATCTTAACGCACTCGCTCTCCTTAAATCACTTCCTTTCTTATTCTGGGTAGAGCTAGATACCAATTGCATTCACACCTGCAAATGTTCAGACTGGCCCCGGGTGGGCTGAATGATTGAAGAGAAGTGACCTATTTCGCTCAATCGATAATCTGCTTGCATAATGTCGTAAAGCATCTTCGTTGTTAACTTGTTCCGTTGTTAACTTGTTCCAACCTATGCCAGGCCCTATCTTTTTAGCAGGGGTACGCAATTTCTATTATATACGGGGGGAGTAGTCATTGTGTGCAGGCGGGCACATTAAGGAAACATTAACGGACAAGCCTTAAATCTCAAACCAATAAGGGCAAGGAGAAATGAAGAGCAATATCGCAAACCCTTCACTAGCCGACAGCGGCAGGAAGCAGTACCAGTGGGCTTACAACCATATGCCCATTTTAACCAAGACGATAGAAAAAACGGCCAAGAAGACGGATTTCCAAGGAGCTCCAATCGCGGTATGCCTGCACGTAACCAAGGAAACCTCCGTTCTGGTTATGGGCTTGAAGAAACTTGGTGCAGACGTACACCTTGCAAGTGCCAACCCTCTCTCAACGCAGGACGATATTGCCGCTTATTTGGCCTCCGCGGGAATACACGTCTTTGCTTGGAGAGGACAGAATGCTGATGAGTATAATGATTGTATTCGTCAGATTCTCAGAGGGAAGCCCAAGATCGTCATGGACGATGGCTCGGACGCTCATATCATGCTCCACGAAGAGAAGGAGTTCAAAACTCTGCATCCGCTCGGAGGAACTGAAGAAACAACAACAGGAGTCGTTAGGCTAAAAGCGTTGGAGAAGGCTGGGAAACTCAAGTACCCAGTAATAGCCGTTAACAATGCACAGACAAAGCATCTTTTTGACAACCGCTATGGAACTGGCCAGAGCACTTTCGATGGCATACTAAGAGCCACAAGTCTATTGATGGCAGGCAAGGACATCGTCGTCTGTGGATACGGATGGGTTGGAAGAGGCATAGCGACAAGGGCTAGAGGGTTTGGAGCTTTGACAGCAGTGGTAGAAGTCGATCCTGTTAGGGCTCTAGAAGCAAGAATGGATGGTTTCGATGTTTTGCCAATGGCAGATGCTGCCAGAATTGGAGACGTATTCATTACGGCAACAGGGCAGACGCACATCATAAGAGTCGAGCACATGAAAAAGA
>JACPBJ010000094.1 GCA_016180375.1 Nitrososphaerota archaeon
TACAAACGGAGCATTGAACATAGGGGGCCCCTATCGTTTTGACTAGGCCTAGAGGGGGTATAAAAAGCGGATAAATGATCTCTCGGAGAGTTACCAGAAGCTAATCAGTGATACTTGGCGGGGTGGCGGATCCGGTGGGGCCTGAACCCTTAGAGGGCACGAGTCCGCCTATGGAGGCGGGTGATAATGCCTCCTTCCCGCTTTTTTGATGCGATGTTGGCACCTTCAAGGGTGATTAGCCGACCTACCCTCCCTATTTTTTGACAATGGATATCTGGCTCAGGCCCTACTCATCCGATAGGAATTTTCCGGAG
Source organism: Nitrososphaerota archaeon (assembly GCA_016180375.1). GTDB lineage: Archaea > Thermoproteota > Nitrososphaeria > Nitrososphaerales > UBA57 > JACPBJ01. Next base: position 315 of record JACPBJ010000094.1, read on the forward strand.
CAAATCTCCACCTTTTTGCTCTCAGAAATCACGAATTTGCGTTTATAAGGGCATGACGAGCATATTAGGGACAAAGAGTGCCACAACTCCAAGCAGTATGAATCCTGCAGCAACCGTGTTAGTGAACCAAGCCGCGCCTCGGATAATTACCTTCTCTGAGGCGATCACTGCGGCGAGGATCGCCATGAACGGCAGGCTCATGACAGCGACTACAAACATGACGAGCATGTATGCCCAACAGCAACCCACGCAATACTTGCCGTGAGATAACCCCATTCGAATACTCCCGAGCAACCCCTTTTGTGAATGAACCGCGAAGAATCCCAGTGGGGAGACACAGTGTGATAGGCACCTTGACTTTAATGGAGAGAGTTGATAGATTCCAGTAAAGATCAACACAAGGCTTGGTGCAAAGAGGGCAACTGACGAGAGAGTCGGGAGAAGCGAGGAAGCACTGACAGTGAAGAAGACAGCAAAGTAGACAAGAAGACCCAAGCCTGCATATGTCGCAAGATAACCCATAAGAAAGAGCGGTGTGCCTATGGCTCTGGCAACGTAAGGATTCGATTCAATCTTCGTAGCGACCTTGTTGTAGAAGACTACAACGGGAACCATGGCAGGGAACATCATGGCGACCATTCCGACTACCCAAACCAGCTCAAAGAGACTGATCGAGGAGAGTGAGATAGATGAGACCAAGAAAGCAACGCCCATCACCATGCCTGAATTTGACGGATCCATTTGCATGAATGGCATAAGGTAGTAGGTTAAAGCCCAAGAAATTGCAGATACAGATAGCAAAAGAAACGAAACTGTTAGGCTGAGTCTATCTGTAGTAAGTATGGGAGGCGTCGGTCGCTGGCCCAAAGGGGGATTGCCAGACATTAGAGAGCCGACCTCCCTTCATCTAGTTGCTTGCCTAGATAAGGATCATGGACCTTGGTAGGAAAATCGTCCTGATGAGGAGTAGCGTCCACTTATCTCGTACTCCAATCCCCCGACTGAGGCCTGGTACTGTTGCGTGACACCGACGATCTTCTCCATAGATGGAGCAAAGAGAGGATCGTAGGTCTGTGCAGTTTTAGGCTCCGACTTGAAGGGAGTTCCTGGGGGAGCTTTTACAAACTCGGCTCGGATGTTAAGAGTCTTGCCAGCCTTGACCCACCAAGACTTTCTGTCGTTTGAATACTCGAACTTTGCCCAAAAGATACCAAAAGGAGTCTTCACACTCATCATGGAAAATAAGCCTCCTGCCTTCCCCCCAAGGATCTGCGTCAATGCGTCACGCTGTTCCTGTCTCAATTTCTCATCGAGTATCCACGCTGCCTTTTCAATTCCCATGAGAGGGTTTTGGGTCGCGTACAGAACGCCGGCGACCGTGAAGTCGTCCAGCTTTGTTTTCCCGTAGTTGCCCTTCTCAATATGCCACACACCTGTTGCACGGCAATCGCTCCCGTTTGGAGCTTGGAAGTAGACACATGGGCACAGAGTCTGACAATTACATGCATCGAATACGGTTCCTTCTAGTTTCCATTTCTCAGGCATGAGCCCCCAAAGTGAATGGCCCGATATAAGGCCTACGAAATAATGTTTCCACTTTATGATTACCCCAGTTTCAGGGGCATGTTTGTAACTCTAGTGCCCCCTATACGGGCGAGTCGTGCGTGCAGGCTCTAGCAAAGATTATTAGAAATTCAGAAAATCGTCCCTGCAGAGGGTGAAAAACGATTTCAAATCCGAAACTGTCAGAGAAGGCATGGGACATAGCTCTCGAGGAATCGATAAGGAAACGCTGGGACGAGCTAGGAGTCTACAAATTTAATCATAGAGATTCAAGAAAGAAGTTCGTCATAGACACTCCTCCTCCATATCCATCAGGTTGGCCGTGGCACATAGGCGCTACAGCTCACTACTCGCAAATTGATATGATTGCTAGGACATCAAGAATGATGGGTTATTCAGTTTACCTTCCCCTTGGAATTGACCGAAATGGATTGCCCATAGAAATTGCTACCGAGAAGAAGTACGGAATCAGGATGGTCGATACACCTAGAGAGAAGTTTATCGATCTTTGTAAACATGTTTTGGACGATCTGGAAGCTAAATTCATAGAAACCATGAAGATCATGGGCATGTCAGGCGACTTCGAGCATTACTACAGAACCGATTCTGAAGAATATAGAAAACTAACTCAAGCAACTTTCATCAGACTATGGCACGACGGCTTGATTTACCAGTCAAAAAGACCAAACAACTACTGCGTAGACTGCAGAACCACGCTTGCAGATGCAGATGTCGTCTATGAAGAGATCCCCTCTCAATTGGTCTATATCAAGTTCAAAGTAAAAGAGACTGGGGAAGAAATTCCCATAGCGACGACGAGACCAGAATTACTTAGTTCCTGCAGGGCCGTACTAGTGAACCCTGAAGATAGTAGGTATACAAAATTGCATGGCAAAACAGTGATCACTCCGATATTCAACAGAGAAGTCAAGCTAATCCCGCATCCAAGTGCAAAGCAGGAGTTCGGTTCTGGAGCCGTCATGATCTGCAGCTATGGCGATTACACGGATGTTCTGATGTTCAGAGAACTTGGTCTTCCAGAAACTATCTCCATCGACATAGACGGCAGGATGACGGAGACTGCTGCTCAATACAAGGGCCTGAAGGTCAGGCAAGCAAGGCAGAAGATTATCGAAGACATGGAAAATTTTGGCCTAGTAATAAAAAAAGAGAGCCTATTGCACAGGACTCCAATCTGCGAAAGGAGTAACACTCCGATTGAAATTATTTCCATGGACGAATATTACCTAAAACAATTAGACCATAAGGAGCAGGTGAGGGAAGCGGCCAAGAAACTGATCTTTCATCCAGAAGGTCACAGGAGGATACTGCTCGACTGGATAGATTCCGTAAGCTTTGATTGGCCTATTTCAAGGAGGAGATTTTACGGCACTGAAATTCCCGTCTGGTACTGTAAATCATGCAATGCTCCGCATGTGCCCGAAGCTGGTCAATACTATCAGCCATGGAAGCAGAAAGCTCCATTTGAAAAGTGCAGGAAATGTGGAGACAAAGAGTTTGTTGGAGATCAAAGGACATTCGACACATGGATGGATTCTAGCATAACTCCATTGTTCGTAACAAAGTATTCTGTAAACAAAGATTTTCATTCTGCAACATATCCTACAGCGCTAAGGCCGCAGGCCAAGGACATAATCAGAACTTGGCTCTACTACACAATTCTTCGCTGCTTGCAATTGACGGGAAAGCCCCCATTCGAGCATGCATGGATCATGGGTTATGGAGTAGATGAAAAAGGAGAGAAGATGAGCAAGAGCAAGGGCAACGTTATAGATCCACTACCAATCTTGAAGAAATACGGCGCTGACGCATTTCGACTATGGGCTGCTTCCGAAGCCAGTTTAGGCTCAGATTTCAGAGTCTCCGAGGCCAAAATTTCTGGAGTTGGCAAATTCATAACAAAGATCTGGAATGTTTCCAAGTTCATCTCCAACTTCCCCTATCCCAAAAGTGCAAACCTCATAGAGACAGACAGGTGGATTCTGAGTGAACTTTCAATTCTGGCAAAAGAGGCTCTTGAAGGGTACAAGGACTTCAACTTCTTTATCCCAGCGAACAAAGTCAGGGAATTCCTTTGGAACGTGTTCGCACCTCACTACGTCGAGATGGTTAAGCAGAGAGCCTATGGCATGAACTTCAGCGAAGAAGAAAAGAGCGCTGCACACTATACGCTTCATACAGGCCTGAGGGTTATTCTCCTCTTACTCGCACCCATAACTCCGTTCGTAATCGACAAAGTGTGGACAGACCTTTATGATGCAAAGAGTATCCATGTAGAAAAGTTTCCTGATTTGGGACAGGATTATGGTTTAAGCAATCTCACCTCAAAGATAGTCGATTTCAATTCCAACGTATGGAATGCTAAAAGAGAGAAAGGTCTATCGCTCAGAGACGGCATCAGGATAGAGATCCCTAAAGATCTCGAAGCATTGCAGAAAGATCTGAAGGCTATGCACAACATCCAAAGTTAGATGTCTGTAAGCCTCTTCTTCCTGTTGTTTGCGAGCAAATAGACAGAAGCGCCAATCGCTACGAACGTGATAGAACCGAAGAGCAACTGCACAAACCGCAACGGAATTCCGCTTGTCGTGGTAAATAGCTGAGGCCTTGCTGTTATTGCTACTGGAGCATTAATCATAGATCTTCCAAACATCTTCCTGTTACCATCAGAGATTTCCGCCTCTACCCAGTACTCTCCTTTATTCCTTGGGCCGAAGTCAACAGAGGCACCTGCATCAACCCTCCTGTCTAGGAATGGGTCGCCATCTGGGTTCTTTATTATAACCCTGAAGTCTTGGAAAGTTTCCTTACTGCTGACCGAAACATAGTATCCGTCGGATTTTTGAGATACAGCAACAGAGACAGGATTGACTGTTATGTATATTGGGAGTGTTAGGACACTTGCCCTCCCATTTGTGCTGGAAACCGTCAGAGTGAGCCTACCCTCTCTCGTGCCTATGGGCGCATTTGTATCAATCAATTTGGCACTAAAGTTCAGCACCGTATTTTTGCCAGGTTCCACGGAAAATGCCGGAGTAACATCGACCTGAATTTGCTGACGCTGCGTCCAAAATGTTGTTACTGCAATATTCACGACACTGCTAGAGAGCGACTCGACTTTTATCGCTCTGCTGAAAAATGTTTGCTCTGGCGCTAAATGTACTACGAGTTGATGAGGGGCTATTGAAACTGGAGAAGTCAAAGCATTGCTGACATCAATCTTTCCAGATCCCTGCTCTTGAATGGAAAACAGTTCTCCGGTTGTGCTGTTCAGTAACGGTTGAGCAGTAGGGGCGAGTATTCCTATAATTTGCTCTTTTGTGAAGTTTCTCTTCTGTAGCAGGAGAGCAACAGCACCCGTAACGTGGGGAGCAGCAAAACTAGTTCCGCTCAGAACAGAATATCTGTCGCGAGGAGCCGTGGAAATGACACCAATACCAGGAGCTACCAGATCAGGCTTGGCATAAAACGCTGACACAGGCCCTCTGGAACTGGATTCTGCAACCTGTTCCGGCTTTGGCTCGATCTTGATAGAAACTCGGACCGCTTCCTTTCGCATCTGTTCAAGCAAGCTCAGTCCTGTCTCTCTTGACACAGAAACAACGGGTATCTGAGGATAGTAGCCTGGCGGGTTATCTTGATGCAGAAGAGAACCACTAAAATTACCTGGCTGGTTGTTGAAGATTAGCATGCCAATTGCACCCTTTGAAGACACCGCTGATTCTTTAACGGAGAAGAAGACCCTTTCAGTCTGATTGTCACTACCTCGCTCTGCAACAGCTATCTTGCCCGTAAGATCCATTCCTACAACATCCCTCTGCCTAGCATATCTTACAAAGACCAACTCTGCGCTAATCGGGGGTTTCACAATCTTTGATCCAAGCATGGCTACAGAGAATATAGGATCTTTCTTCCCTCCAACTCTCAACTCCGAATCCAGAGGAATGAAACTCGATCCTACAGCAATTGTAGAATACTGCCCGGCAGGGCTTCCTATAGTACCTTCAATAGGCCCCTGATTTCCTGCGGCTGCAACTATTATTACGCCAGACCTTGTCGCGCTGGTAATTACTCTCCTTAGAATATCTATGCCCGATGAGCTTCCGAGGCTCAGATTTATCACTCTGGCACCGTCTCTTATCGCTCTGTCAATAGCCCTTGTCACATCGCTGGTTCTAACATTTCCTCTCTCACCAACGACCCTGTAAGCAAGGATTTTTGCTTCTGGAGCGATGCCCTTGAACTGACCACTTGCAGCGATTATACCAGCCACATGCGTCCCATGCCCATCAAGGTCTTTCGGGTCATCGTCACCGTCGACAAAATCATGGCCTCCTACAATTTTGTTTCCCGGACCGTACGCACCTCCAAAGTCAGAGTGGGTATAATCAACACCCGTATCTATCACTGCAACAAGAATTCCTGCCCCTGTTGCATTAATTGCAGGCACCTGCAGACTTTGAGCTAGAGTTGGAGAATACCGCTCATCAAGATCGACCTGCAATATCTGATCTTCCTGAACTTTCTGAGGACTTACTGCGTCCTTGGCGTATTGCACCTGTCCTTCAGGAACATCTATCAAAACGGCATGGATAGAATAAGTAAGGATGTCAACAAGTTTGAAATTGATACCTGCCCTCCTGACATCATCAAGAGTCTGTTCTGCTTTGGCTATTAGATAGCGGTTCAATTCCCCTTCAATGCTCCTAGGGCTTACATGCAAACGATCTGCTGATGCTATTATTGAATCGTCAGAAACCAGTATTATGAGCCTTTGATGGCCTTCACTGGCTGTTGTAACACTAAAAACAGTCGGTGTAAGAATAAGAACTAGAGCTAGTATCAGCGTTGCCTGCCTGCGCAAATCCTTTGAAACAAGCTGATCTCCAATGATTTAAACTTGGTTGCACTAAATGCAGTTTCTAAGTTCTTGTGCGTCTTCGGCACGCATAGACGCACGCTCTCCTGTGTGAAATTGTCAGAATGGGGAGAATATATAAAGAGATTGTAGTAGGTTTCTGGTAAC
>JACPBJ010000095.1 GCA_016180375.1 Nitrososphaerota archaeon
AGCATCCATCTTAGCTGTATGAATAGGGCTCAGAGTAGTTTCAGAGCCGATTATTTCAAGTACCAAATTCGGCACGAACCACACATCGGCCTCCATCTTTGAATCTACCCTAGAATGCCTATGTTTGATCTTGCTATCTTGCAGCATCTCATACAGCTTCATCAAATCTTCATCCGTGAAGCCAGTCCCCACCTTGCAGACGGTTCTGAACATATCCGCCCCTTTATCATAAGAAGCCAGCAACAGAGCACCGTATCTTCCAGCCCTTCTCCCTCTTCCGTAGAACCCTCCAACAACAACTAGATCAACGGTATCAGTGAGCTCGCTTCTATATTCCCTCTTCAGCTTCACCCACAGGAATTCCCTTGCACCTGCTCTGTAAGGACTATTCATGTCTTTGATTACTAATCCTTCACAACCGTTCGTTATCGCTTCCTCCATGTACTTTTCAATCTCATCAGAATCGGATGACGTAATTGCAGGTACGATCCTCAACCTATCGCTTCCATTCAATATCCCTTCAAGCTTCTTTCTCCTTCCGGTGTAGGGAAATGCCGTAAGATCACTACCATCAAGGTACAGAATATCAAAGAGGTTCAACGAAACCGGATACTGCTCAACAGCTTCCTCAATTCCATACTTTCTCCTTCTATGCATCAACTCTTGGAAAGGAAGATAGTCGCCTGTATCAATATCAATAGCGACAGCTTCTCCCTCTATTATTGCCCTCTTACCTTTGATACCCGATCTAACAAGTTTTGTAATGTCAGGATAGTGCGAGGTTATGTTTTCCAGCCTTCGCGAGAATATTGAAACAGAGTCAGGGGAGATGTGCAACTGCAGCCTTTCCCCATCAAGCTTGTACTCAGCAACCACCTTCCCGCCTAACTTCTCCAGAATCTCCTTTGCGGATTCCATTCTCTCAGCGAGCATGGGCCTTATAGGATTTCCAACCTTTACCTTGAAGGACTTAATCCGCTTTAACCCTCCAGTAGCAACTTCTCTGGCAACGAGTCCAAGATCGCTTGAAAGGTTGTACGCCCTTTCCAGCTCAGCTCTGTTTGCTTTGTCTCCTGTATAAGCAATGGCAAGCGCGTCGAGAACAGTGTAATCAGCAATGCCAAGTCTTAGCTTCCCTGTGACCGTTCTTATGATGTATTTCGCCTCTAATGGGCTTGCATCAGTAAGCAGATGCGAGAGATGCCCTAATTTAGCCTCAATCGAACCCGCGCCAGCAGTCTTCGCAGTCTTCTCCAGAGTAGAGTATACTCTTTCGACGGTTAGGGGCTCAGAGAACAAGGTTACCTGAGTCTTTTCCTTCAGTACTTCCAGAGCTGCACCGCCAAGATCCCCTACTTCGCGATATATTCTCTCCACCTTATCCTCCGAAACTCCTGACACGGATGAGATGACTCTCGTGGCAAGTTTCTCTGCTATGCCTATCTCCACGCCAACAAAATCGGCATACAGCTTTCCCTGAGTCAGATAAACAACTTTGTCAATAAGCTCTTTTGGAGTCTGCTTGAAGAGGTTGGTAAGTATGTCTGTTAGCTCCAGCCTCTTGGTCGTCTTCTCCAGAGCTTCGTATGCCTCTGCAACTGCTGAATACAACAAAGCAAATGCCATTGCCGGTATGATATTATTAAATGGGTTCTGCTAGTAACGGTGCTATTGTCTGTAAGAACTGCAAGAACATTAGACGAACTTTCAGCAGGACTTTCTGAGGGCTTCAAGGAATTTTCCTCAAAGATTAGAGGGAAAAGAGTTCTCATAAAGGCGAGTTTGGGCTACCCCAAGCCTCCTCCATTTACAGTCGATATTAGACTTGTCAAAGTAGTTGCAAGCATTCTGCAGAAGTTTGAAGCAGAAAAAATCAATCTCATAGAAGGATCAACTGCGATAAACGGCTCAAGGCCAATCGCAAGGATGCTTGGCTTCGATAGGATAGAGGGAGTCGAGTTCGTAGATGCTGATGATGCGCCGATTAGCAGAGTAAGAGTTCTAAACGGAACCCTATGGGATCATCTATACCTCCCAAAAATCCTGCTTGAAGCAGACTTCAAGATTTCAATAGCAGTCCTCAAAGTCGAAGATGGAGCAAAGTTCTACAGCGGGGTCGTAAAGAACTTACTTGGTATGCCCCCGAGGCGCATCTATCGAGGCAAAAGGCCATGGGCGAGAGGCAAACTGCATCGAAGCCTCTCTTCATCCATAATCGACCTCTTCCACACAGCAAATTTCGACTATGGAGTGCTCGACGCAAAGATAATGCTCAGAGGGATGGCCAATACAGGAAAGCCTCACGAGTTTGGAACGTATTATTTTGGCAGGGATCTTCTTGAGATCGATAAAAGAGCTCTAACCGATTCAGGCTTCCAGCAGGCTTTTGCTCCGTTAGCCAAACATCTCTAGCAAGAAGATCCATCACTAGCATACTCTAATACTATAGTACTCTACTAATACAGTATTATATTACATGCACCTCGTACTATAATGAGGAACATCACTCAACCAGACATTGACTGATATACTAGAAATTGGAAAATTGCCAAGCATGAAGCGTTTGAGTTTATATACAAAACTCAAGAAAAAAATTTTGCGTATGTACTTTGTCAGTAGATATTTACTCTAATACTAACATACTCAATTACTATTTTGCTTTATATTGTCTCCCCCCTCCCTATCTTTTGACCTAGGGGCCTGTCAGCGAGCTTTAAAATAACGACCAAAAACAGCAACAGCGCAATTGGCATTAAAATTCTTTAACACGATGGGAAGGAAGCTGGAAGAGTTCGTACCTTTAGAGCAGGGCCATGTCAGAATGTACACCTGCGGCCCAACTGTTTACAATTACCCGCACATAGGCAACTATCGAACATTCGTCTTTGAAGATATCCTCCGAAGATACCTAAAGTTCAAAGGCTACAAGGTAATCCAGATAATGAACCTGACAGATATCGATGACAAGACCATAAACGGGTCACAGAAAGAAGGCATTCCCCTAGCAAAATTCACAGAGAGATACACAAAGGCATTCTTTGAAGATTTAGACGCTCTCCGCATAGAAAGAGCGGAACATTATCCAAAGGCAACGGAATTCATCTACGAGATGGTTAGGCTTGTCAAAAAGCTCATCGAAAAGGGCTACGCGTACAAGAGTGAAGGCTCTATCTACTTTGACATTACAAAGTTCAAGGAATACGGAAAACTCTCAGGGCTTGTAATTGGGGAGCTCAAAGCAGGCGCGCGTGTAAAGGTGGACGAATACAAGAAAGAGGAGGCTCGGGATTTCGCCCTCTGGAAGGGCTGGGACGCTACCGATGGCGACGTATTCTGGGAGACTGAAATTGGAAAGGGGAGACCGGGCTGGCACATAGAGTGCTCTGCAATGTCCATGAAACTGATAGGAGAAACTTTCGATATTCATACAGGAGGCGTAGACCTGATATTCCCCCATCACGAAAATGAAATAGCGCAGTCAGAATCAGCGACTGGAAAGCAGTTCGTAAGATTCTGGTTGCATTCCGAGCACCTCAAGATAGAGGGGCAGAAGATGGCAAAGTCTCTTGGCAATTTCTACACGCTAAGAGAGCTGACGGCGATGCGATATGACCCAATAGCCGTAAGATACCTTCTGCTTTCCGCGCATTACAGGGCTCAACTGAATTTCACTTTTGAGGGTCTCCAGCAAGCCGCATCCTCAGTAGGAAGGCTCAGAAGCTTTGCAGAAAGAGCGGAGAGCATTGCAACGACAAACACGTACAGCATAAAATTGCAGCAACTAACAGATTCTATGTTTCGAAAATTTGAGGAGGCTATGGATACAGACCTAGATACTCCGGTGGCACTTGCTGCTTTGTTTGATTACATTAGGGATGCTAACAGAATTCTTGACGCTGCAAAAATCTCAGAGGACAACAAACAGCACATGCTTGACGCCCTCCATAAGATAGATTCTGTTCTCTCAGTAATGAAGACTTCAGAGGAGAAGATCTCTCCTGAAATTCAGGAATTGATCAAGAAGAGGGATCAAGCTCGTGCAAAGAAAGACTGGGCGCTAGCCGATAGAATAAGAAATGAAATTAGCAAGGAAGGCTTTGTTGTACAGGACACGCCTGCAGGCACCCGTGTAAGGAGAGAATCGCGCTAAATCTTCTGAATCTTGGTTTTGAGATTCTCCATCAGCCAGGACTGCCTAACAATTGGGGTAACTTTCGTAATGGCAATCGTAGGCACAACTGATAGGAAGACGTGCAGAACATTATAGACAGCGCTCAAGGCAAGCATCAAAATAATGAACTGATCCTGGGAAACCAGAGTTACACCCACTATTTTGAGCGACTTCACTGCAGTTTTAAAGTAGAAATCGCTTGCGAATAATACTCCGACAACCAGATAGTTGACGGGCGTCATTACAAGAGCTCTAGAGATCAGGCCTGTTGTCAGTCCAGACACAAAAATGGATTTCATTGATGCTATGCCAAACCTTCGAGCAAGTTTGAAACCAAGCCATATCCCCGCCTGCATGGAAACTATGGCTATGAGCTTCATGTAGGGACCGGGAGGGAAAGAACTCCCTCTCATTACCATTATCAGAAATAGCAATGCTGATGAGAGCATTCCCCAAACTGGTCCAAATAGCAGGAAAGCAACAACGGTTGGTATTTCAGAGAAATCGAAAACCAACCAAGGAAGCAGAGGGAAGGGGAACTTCACGAACATCTGGAGCAGAAACGCCATCGCTCCTAGAAGCGCACTGCCTGCAATCTTGACAGAACGGTTGTGGAGACGCTGGGAATAAAACACAGTTTTCTGCATAATAATTGCGTTGTAGGGTTAATTAATAACTGTTTCTTTGTTACTCTATTATGACATCTATATCATACTATTACTAGACAGTTACCTGTTTCGCAATTTCCATGATGCGTTTTATCAGATCTTCATTTTTTGGGGAAACGACTCTCGATCTTCCGACCTCGTAAACTTCTACGAGCTGACTATTCTTCAAAACTGACACATGCCTGTAAGTTGCCGCATAGTCTATTTCGAGCTGGTCAGAAATAGCCTTGATATGAAGAGGGCGTTTTGTCGTTGTCACCATTTCCAGTATTTTCAACCGAACCGGGCTGGCCAGAGCGTTGAAGAATCCTGACAGTTGCGTTTGCTGAGTAGCCGTCCTCGACAACCTCTAGTTCTGCTGCATTCTTCTTTGAATCATATTTAACACTTTGTTCTTAAGATCCTTTCTTTTTAGTTGCGGATACGATGGAGAGCACATCCCTATCCTTCAACTGGTAATCTGTTGGAAGCCTAAGGCCTGACCTTGTATCTATTGCATACAGGATTCCCTTTGCAAGCTGCGTATGAACGCCTCTTGCAAGATCTACGATGCTTGAACCTGAAGGGAGCAGGTAGACATCAGGTAGCACATTCCCATCTTTGTCAGAGAGTTTTTCAGGGTCAGATACAGGGTATACGGCATTCATCCTCAGAAGCTTGAAAACTGCTGTATTAATGGCAAATTGCACTCCCGTACGCATATACTCCCCAAGAATTGCTTTGCGGATGTATCCCAGAGCTTCCTGTTGCTTAGCTGTCAGGGATGCTTTCTCGAGGATTTCGAACCTTTCTTCACCTGGAATGTACTTGATTATGCCTTTCTGCTGAGCCCTCCTCAATGAAAGCTCTGCTTCTCCGCTCACTGGAACCACTATTAGATCCGAATACTCCTCGCGCAGTCTCTTGAAGTTCTCAGCGGCGTAAGGAAGATCCATTTTATTTGCAACTATCAGTGTCGGCTTTGATTCTTCCCTCAGCGTCCATGCAAAGTTTCTTGTATCCTGGTCAGACCATTTGTCGAAGGCCTTCTTCTGCAGTCCTGATTTTTCTGCGGCTACAACAGCGTGGTTTGCCCGCACTCCTATTCCAGCGAGAATGTCAGCAAAAGCCTTGCCAAATTCTGTTCCGAGTCTGATCTCCTTTGAGATTTTGTCCCTGTTAGCTTCGATGAGTCTTAGATACCACATCACTAATTCTTCCTCAATATCACCAATGTCCGCAACTGGATCTCCAGCCCCAGGCTCCGCGATCTTCCCTTCTGCATCTACGCTACCAGATGCATCAACCACATGTAGCAATACATCGGACTGAGTTGCGATGGAAAGGAATTGGTTGCCCAGACCCTTTCCCATTGACGCGCCCTTTATCAGCCCTGGCAGATCAATGATTTCTATAGGGATGTATCTCCATCCGTCCACACAATGAGAGTTCTTTGGGTTGTCCTTAACATTGAATTCTTTATGCACGCAAAGCGTCAATACTTGTGCAATTCCGACGTTAGGCGACTTTGTTGTAAATGGATAGGACGAAACTTCTGCTGACTGAAGCGTAGCAGCGTTGTAGAAGGTTGTTTTACCCGTGTTAGTCTTCCCAATCAAACCTATTCTAATTGCTGGCACTTAATATCGCAACATCATTTACTCGATCAGATTTAAATCTACGTCTTGGGCGTCTGTGTCAGCCAAAGCAAATGTCATCATTAAAACTCATTTCTTTCACGAATTCTAATGGTATTGTCATCAACACAAAGAGCAGGAAAATTTCCCTCGATCCAGATAGAGTTCCTCACTCAGGACTTACTTTTATCTCACATGCACATTTAGATCATATACATGCATCGTTCGATGGTAAGGAAGTCATTGCATCTTCTGAAACTGTTTACCTTGCAAGGGAGCGAGGGTTTAATATCAGCAATTACAAAGAGGAAGCTGAAGGCATTCAAACATTTGATGCAGGGCACATTCTAGGTTCTAGAGCCGTTCTGATAGATGATAGTGTATTCTATACTGGGGATTTTGCTTTGCGTCCAAGGGCATTCCTCGGGAGAGGAAAAACATCAAAGTGCGACGGTTGAAAAGGTGATCGAAGAAGTTAACAGATTAATTGCTGAGCTTTTTGCAAAAGGCATCCCTGCAGTGCTAATGGGTTATCCGTTAGGAAAATCACAGATACTTTCGCATTACTTCTCTATCTGGGACCCTGTATATGCGTGCGAATCAATTGCCAAGATGAATAAAGCATATTCAGCCCTCGGCGTGAGTCTGGGTGACGACTTTGGCAGTTACGAGGAAGCGAAGGCAAAGGGTTTGCTAGATAGAAAGCCATGGGTGCTTCTTTCGCCTTTGATGAGCGGCAAGAGTAAGTTTCTAAAGGAGCTTAAGAGCAAATATAACGCTGTCTCGATAGCCTTTTCCGGCTGGGCGTGCAGGCCTGGGTACAGGTATGCCATGAATGTAGATTACGCTTTCCCGATGAGTGACCACTGCGACTTTAATGAACTTATGCAGCTCGTAAGGACATGCTCCCCGGATAAGGTCATTACAGTACACGGACAAAACGAAAAATTTGCAGCATATTTGAGGAAGCAGGGATACCATGCAGAGCCATTTTCAGCATTGCAGCCTTCGATAAGCGACTTCCTCCATGAGGATTGAATCTAAAGTGGTAAAACAGGCCAGTTTCGTACTGCATCTGTTCATCTTCGGCTTAATCTCATACCGATAATCATAATTTTGATATAGCTTCATGTTTAATCTCGTCGCCAGTTGGTGGTTAGTAATGTCGTCTATACTCTTTAGAAAATTTGGCGAAGAAATGGTCGGAATGATAGGTAAGAGGGTTGCAGCCGAGACTGCTGATGGGAAAGTGTATCAAGGCATACTTCTTGGAATTGACGAAAAGCTCAATGTTATGATTGACAGCGTTACCGGAGCGGAGCAGAACTTCTACAAAGTCATCCTGAATGGCAGTTTTGTGAAGGAGATTAAGCTCGTAGAGAAGCCATTCAATCTTAAGGCGCTCTCTGAAAGGCTTTCCAAAGTATTTCCTGGCCTAGTTAGGCTCAGAGAGGACATAGGAGCAATAATAGTCATGGATAAGATTAAGGTTACAGAGCAAGGAGTTGCAGAAGGCATGGGACTATCTGCAGATCGCGTCAGGTCAGTTTACGAAGAGTTCGTCAGAGAGACAAAGAAGTAATTCGATGCAGGACCTATTTGAGATAGACGACCTAGACCTAGCTGGACGCATAGGTCGTATTAGCACAAGAAGAGGATCTATAGAAACTCCATCCCTGCTTCCAGTCATACATCCTTACAACCAGATAATCGGGATTGAGGAAATCACCAAAATAGGATTCCGAGGAGTAATGACAAATGCCTATATCACTTTGAAAAAGTATGGCGATGAGGCTCGTAGTAGAGGAATCCATGAAATAATCGGGTTCGACGGTCCGATAATGACCGATTCAGGAGGTTATCAAGTTTTAGAATACGGTGAAATAGAAAGCAACCCCCTTGCGATGGCAGAGTTCGAAGAGAACATCGGCTCAGACCTTGCGATAATACTTGACACGCCTACTGGCGCAACTGGTTCAAGGGAGGAGGCTGAGAATACTGTCAGGCTTACACTGGATGCTTGCAAAGAGACGCTGGACGGGCTCAAAAGTAGAAGTTCAATGTGGATAGGCCCTGTTCAAGGAGGGCAGTTCCTTGATCTTGTAGATTATTCTGCAAAGGCGATTTCAAAAATGGATTTTGATATGTACGCTCTGGGAAGCCCAACTGTAGTAATGGAGTCGTACAACTTCACTTTGCTTGCAAAGATGATATTGGCTGCTAAAACGGCTCTTCCGCCTTCAAAGCCATTCCACCTCTTTGGTTTGGGACATCCTCTTCCTCTCTCCATGGCAGTTGCATTAGGCTGCGATACCTTTGATTCCGCTTCGTATATTCTATACGCAAAGGATGGCAGATACATCACAGATGCTGGTACTAGAGACATTCAGGAGTTGGTTGCTCTTCCTTGCAGTTGTCCTGTGTGCATAAGTTATTCTGCAAAGGATATTCGCGAGTCTCAGCAAAGAACCATATTGCTTGCAAGACACAATCTGTATATTCTGTGGAAAGAGATTCAGGCTACAAAGCAAGCGATAAGGGAAGGCAGACTGTGGGATTATGTTGGCGCCAAAGCAAGATCACACCCAAACATGTGGGCTGCTTTCAATTATATAGCAAAGAATTGGGATTATTTTGAAAAGTTCACACCCTTATCCAAGAGTAGAGGTGTTTTCGTTTCATCATCTCCTGACGATTTGCAACCTGCAGTCCAAAGATATGATCAAAGGTTTGACTGGATTGCTCCAAAGAGAATCATTATGGTACTTCCAGATAACGGGGAGAGACCCTTTCTGCTGTCTTCCGTTTATTCGAAAGTTGCCGCTGATCTCAGTAATGATTTTTCTCTGTACTATGTGGCGATTCCATTTGGCTTGATACCAGTTGAAATCTCGGATGTTTATCCATTTTCGCAGATTGTAATTGCGGATGACGTACTTGATGACCCGGTCCTTGCAGAAAGAGTCGCTACAAGGATAAGAAATCAATTGAAATCCATCAAACCCGCTAAACTGGTTCTGGTTGTTAATACCAGTGCACAGGGGCAGATGAATGATTTCCTACGAAAAACACTAAAGGCAGGAGCTATAGTAAAGATCGACGGCAAGGAAGATTTAGTTCAGAAGATAAAGTCAGCAACAAGATCGAAGAAAGTAAAGGGTCGCTGAGCACTTTATGCGCTTGCTATTCAAGTGTATATTGATTCAGTGCTGCTCTTAACCTTAGTTTCTAATGCAGATACTTCTGATTCGATTACTTCTGCCCCCTTTATCAGAGGATCGATGTCAATCTTAAAGGAGAAGTATTTGCTCAGGATCTTCGCAGCCTCAGCAGCAGCCCTAGGATCAATTCTGTCAACAGATGCATATGGTAATATGGCAAATGCTGGGAAGTTTCTCATCTCAAATTGATTGAGCATTAGAGCTACAGGGCCTATAATCATCCTATCATCCTCGAGAAACTTTGCATCCTTGAGGATGCCCTGCGGTTCGAATGCGCCGGTTTTGACATACTTGAATGTGCTCTGATCCATACGGAGCGATGCGTCTAACCCTCCAACTAGAGCTACCTCTGCGATCCCTTTTGAGATTATCATGTTGCAAAGTTCTCTGAAAAACTTGGTTTCCACTCCCCTTGAAGGAGCCACCTCTGCCCTCAGGAAGAGCAGGTCGTCCTTTTGGTAGAGCTCATATGGAGTAATGATTCTACCACCCCATGTTGATGCCAATGGAGCCGTAGCGTCTGTATCGATAAATGCTATCCTTTCAGGCTTGAGCTGCTGAACGAGGTACTTTATGGTCCAGTACCCTGTCGCACCGATTCCGTGAAAGCCAGTTACCAGCTTCTTGCCACTAAGCCTGACATTCTTAGGGATTAGCTCTACCTTAACAACCATCCTAACATTCCATCACGTACCGGTTGAAAAGGGTTTGGTATTGCGTACCCCTGCGTGCAAACTATACGGGGAGAGTCGCATGAGGCAAGAAAATAATGGGCACATTAATGAGGTGATTGTTGAGCCTATGATTAAGATAGAACTATGGGGATGCGTCATAAAAGAAAGGAGCTAATAGAACTCATAGTAATCCTTATTCACGAGCTTTTAATGGGATGATGTAAAATGGAGATTACAGCGCTGGGCGCCGCAAGGCAGGTAGGAAGGTCTGCTTTCCTGCTTCACGGTAAGAGCACCAACGTCTTGCTTGATTTTGGTGTCATGATAACAAGGGAGCCTGTATTCCCCATTCATGTTCAGCCAAAGGATGTAGATGCAATACTACTCAGCCATGCACATCTTGATCATTCTGGTGCTGCTCCGGTGTTCTATCTTTCTAATGGAGTTAATTTGTATGCTACGGCCCCTACTGCTGAATTTGCAAAGGTTCTCATTGAAGATTTCATCAAGATATCGGGCTTCTATCTTCCGTTCGAGTACATCGACCTCTTAACGATGTTCAAGAAGACTAGACATGTTGACCTTAACGAGGTCTTCAAGGTAGGGGAGTATACGGTACAATATCTGGATGCTGGGCACATACCGGGTAGCGTCTCAATGATCATAGAAGCAGACGGGAAGAGGTTGCTTTACACTGGCGACATAAATGGAGCGGAGACTCAGCTTTTGCATGGAGCTGATACGAACTTTGGCGAGCTCGATGGGATAATCACGGAGAGCACGT
>JACPBJ010000096.1 GCA_016180375.1 Nitrososphaerota archaeon
TGTCAAGTGTCAGGTATCAGGATGATGCAGCTGTTGGAAGTCAGAGTACAGTTGGATTTGCGAGAGCCAAAGCGACAGCTAACGTCGTAATAGGATCAACAACTGGAACAGTGACAACATCACCAGCGACTGAGGTAGGACCGTTCAGCACTATCGTGATTACCGTAGTGGATGCTGACCTAGCGTTCAACAAGACAAGAGTAGTGCTTGACAAGATAACCAGCGAGCTTACCTCAGATGAAGTGAACAGCATAGTCGCAGTGAAGGCAAACCGCACCACAGGAACCTACACATTCAATGTGACCATAGCGTTCTCTACGTCCCCCGTCACGACAGACCAAATACTGCAAGTGAACTCCACCGACAGAATACACGTGTTCTACACGGACCGTCTTAACAATGCTGGAAGTGTCGAGATCATAGAGAAAATAATAAGGGTGACTACCGGCGATGGAACGATCACTGTAGACAAGGCCAACTACTTGGTCGGTGAATTCATCACCATAACCATTGTAGATACAGACGCCAACAGGGACAGCACGCTCAGGGAATTCGTGAGGCCAGTAGTAACAACAGACAGCTGGACAGTAGGTAGCAATATCACTCTGCAGGAAACAGCGGCAGACAGCGGAATCTTCGTAGGGCAGGTGCAGATTACAGATACATTCCCAGGTGCAGGTCAGGTGCTGGGTAAGATAGGTGACTCGATAAGTGTCAGGTACATCGACTTGCTCGGAGCTGATCGCCAGCGGAAAATCATCACTGTCTCTCCTGCTAGGATCGGTACTTCCGTCCCGAAGACACAACAAGTGCCCGCAGACGTACCAGCCACCGTGGACGCGAATGGCAATCTACTGACAACAATCAGAGCAGGAGACTTGGTGGCAGTAAGGGCGAAAATCACTAACAACGATACTGTGTCGCATACACTCACATACTTCGTGCAGGTCAAGGACGCCAACGGAGTCGTCGTGAACCTAGCATTCATACAGGACATCACACTGGGAGTGGGCACAAGCACATCTCCAGCACTCATTTGGATACCAAGCAGAGCAGGAACCTACACTGTAGAAGTCTTCGTCTGGGAGAGTATAGCTAATCCGATAGCACTCTCGCCGGCGCAGAAGATCACAGTTCAATATTGCTTGCATCAATGATACTGGCAGCGTCGCCGCTAGCGATGGCACAGGCAGTCACTGCTACAACAAACAAGACAAACTATGTTCCAAATGATAAGCTGATAGTAACAGGAACAGGCCCAGCGAACGACGACGTTACAGTACTAGTTACTAGCCCAAGGGGTAATCCTGTGGGTCAAGCTCAGGGTAAGGTAGGTTCAGACAACAGGTATAATATTGAAGTGTTCACATGGCCGCCAACAAACAGCACGACGTTCCCGTTTGGAGCCTATTCCATCAAAGTCACAGCCGCAGCTGCAGGTTCGTCTACAACAGTTTCAGTTAACTTCCTCGCTAGTACAGTAACGACACCTCCTCCGACTCCAACACCAGCTGCGGGCAGAGGATTCTGGATATCAGTCCACTCAGAGGGAACTTACTTCGCAGGCGACACAGTACTAGTTGATGTCATGTTCACCAACAATGGCGCTTTGGCCGATCCAACTGCGATAACAATTGCACATGTCCACAGAAGCGACAACGTAGTTGACCAGCTGCTTGGTGCCCAGCAAAGAGTTCACGCAGGTTGGTACTACTTCCCCTATACAATACCGAATAACGCTCCACCTGGCACATATGGAGTACACATAGCTGCTACGCTAGGAACGGCGATCATGAACGAGGCAGCCACGTTCAGAGTTGAATCGAATGCTAGGAATGTAGCAACAGTTGGCGGCGCCGTTGCCAATCTCAACACTGCCGTTGCCAGTCTCAACACCGCCGTAACCGCACTGAGTCAGACAGTAGCCGGACTGACATTAACAGCTCTGGACACCAGATTAACAGCTCTGGACACCAAGGTAACCGCGCTTGATTCCAAGATAAATGCTCTACAGGGAGCAATCGGTCAGCAAATAACTGGTGCTCAGCAGGCAATCAATACCAATACAAACAATGTCCAGACAGCACTAACAACTGCAGTACAGGGAGCTCAGAGCTCAATCACAAGCGCAGTGAATCAGCAGCTCGGAGGAGTCAGTAGCAAGATCGACGCCATGCAGGCCGATACCAGAAGCGCAGCAGCAGGCACAGCACAGTCATCCACATTCGTGCTAGTAATAGCAGGGCTAGCGGCGCTAATAGTAGTGCTCCAAATAGCCATACTCGTGAGAAAGCGCGCCTAAAAGCGCCTTTCCCTTCTTCCCTTTTTGTACCTCTGATCAGTGATAATCTTAGATTCTGTTCTTTTGACATCTTGAGGTAGATGACAGTGGAGGCAGCTCATCAGCCTGCTGTTTGCTGTTTATTGGCATTTTTGAACATGGAGCGTCAGTCATTACTTTTTCTGAATTGAGAGTACGCTGAGAAACTATAACTGCACGCGGTAGGTGTTAAATAGGATTCATCTGCCGTGTTTCTGGAGTGCCAGACGAGAAAAAACCTGAGGACAAAGGGCTAAGAATTGCTCATGCGGGGTTTATACAGTTCTTTGCTCAGCTGGTCACCCTAGCAACGGGTCTTCTTTTCGTCACTCTAGTCACCCGAAATCTAAGCGTTTCTGACTTTGGTCTATGGCAGATTTTGGGAAGTGCGACAGGTTTGGCAATGCTTCCGTCTATTGTTGTAACCTTTTGGAGTCTTAGGGGCGCGGCCCGGAGGGAGGATGTTGGAAAGAGTTCAATCGCGGCCGCTGTGATGACACTCCCTTTGGCCTTTGGCATCTTCCTAGCTGTCTCTACGGGCGTCGGCACTAGAGTGGACATAGTGACTGTTATTGTCATTGCAGGACTTCTTCAACTTCCTTTTATGACATTATTTGAGGGCTTGAAGCCTACGGTGCAGGCTACGAGACCGACAGTGATGGGTTACGCAAGTTTACCCTTCGAGCTTGCCAAAGTGGCAGTAGCGTACTATCTCGTCGTAGGACTTAAGATCGGACTTCAGGGCGCAATACTTTCCCTTGTAGCCGCCTATGCAGTACAAAACTTGGTGATCTTTTACGGAGTAAGGGACAAGGTTCATGGGAAGATCGACTTCAGAAAGATAGTAGGCTGGGTGAAGGCTTCGTGGGTCCCGCTTCTTGATAGGGGAGTTGCAAGAATTTGGAGCTCCGATGCAATAGTTGTCGCTCTGGTATTGGGTACTGCAGTACCTGTGGGTCTGTTTCAAGGGGCACGGGTATTTACAGCGATAATAATGTACAGCGAAATATTCCTTAGAGTTCTCTATCCAAAGCTGATAAGGGATAGACTCGGATCTGACGTGGCGGTAGCCTTCCGCCTACAGACGCTCTTAGAGATTCCGATGGTCGTGGGCGCCTTTGTCCTAGCTGAAAATCTACTCTCCGTACTCGGTCCCAGTTACGTCGGTTCAGCGACTGTTTTGAGACTCTTGGCTATCGGAGCCCTTGTTGAAAGCACGGAACATGTAACGTATTTTGTGCTTTACGGCGCTGAGACGTCAGATTCAAAGAACGAAGGTCTCTCTTTCACGAATTTGAGAAAAAGTTGGCTTGTGAAGCTTCCTCTCTTAGATCTTACAAAATCGGTAGTATATGTGTCCATCCTGGCCTTCTCCCTTTACTTTTTGGCTTCGCCCTCCTCTCCAGAGACCGCAGTGCTCGTGTGGGGTGTAGCATATCTGGGCATCGTAACGCCCTATACCATATTGAAGGCATTCCTCGCGAGGAAATTCTTTCCCCACACCCTTCCAGTAAGAGAAATCCTGACATACATTTTCGCCGGCATTGTAATGGGTTTTTTCCTGTTATTCCTACGGCCTACTTCGACAGTTACCAATGTCAGCGCCATTTCAGCCATCCTTCGGCTTGGATATTTGGTAGGACTTGGTGCTCTGGTATACTTCGGTATAGTCTTCGCATTGGACAAACACTTTAGGACGATGGTTCGACAGTTATACATGAAAGTGATGTGATTGTTCGGCATCTACAAACGAATTCAATCAGTATTTAGTCCTTTAGCCGGTCCTATCTTACGGCCCAGATACCGACTTCCTGTGAGGCTCTTTGAATTGAGACTGGCGTCTAGGCTCGGAAACCCTGTCAATGAAAGAATTATAGAGTATCCGTGGGCCATTGAGCACCTGAAAAACCAGAAAGACAAGAGGGTTCTTGATGTAGGATGTGGCATGCAGGGACTACTAACTTCCTACCTGCTTTCCAAGGGATATGACGTATATGGCCTTGACATCGTGCGGTGCCGCGCCCTTCCTCTTCAGAGATTCTTTCTACAGGACGCCAGAAACACAGACCTTCCGAATTCATCCTTCGATACAATCATTCTTCTTTCAGTTCTCGAACACA
The DNA here is from genome assembly GCA_016180375.1 of Nitrososphaerota archaeon. Lineage (GTDB taxonomy): Archaea > Thermoproteota > Nitrososphaeria > Nitrososphaerales > UBA57 > JACPBJ01. Next base: position 4,441 of record JACPBJ010000096.1, read on the forward strand.
TAGGTACCGATGAAGAAAAAGATGATATCAAAACTATGCAGGAGCTCCGTAGAATATTGAAGGAGGGGGGTCAGATACTTTTCACTACACCCTTTGCTGAAGAGTATTCAAACCGTGGGCAGCGGCTCTTTAGTTCGGAAAAGCTCTCAAACATTACCGGCGGGTTCAAGATACTAGAAGAACGCTACTTTGTTCAGCGGGGAGCTAAATGGGCGAAAACAACACTAGATCAAGCAAGAGAAGCCACTCATGGATACAAAGGAGTACATTCCATAGCTATCGTAGCTATGGTACTACAGAAAAGCTAGTAGTTTATCCATTCAGGTTTAACTGTCTCAAGCTTGAGGGTTGATTCATCAAGTATGCTATACAACTGCTCCACAATACTGTATTCATCTTTCTTGGGTTCTTTCTTTGCTAATAGCGTTGCATACCACATCTGATTTTTGATAAATTGAGGCCAGTTTAATGCGGCATGATGCAGCACTATTATGTCCGTGTCAATTAGTCTGCCTTCAACTCCCTCTATTGGGTCTCTTCCGAAGTAGGGTGTAAGCTTTTCTATGCTGAGGACATGCTTCATAATCCGTTTTAGAAACGGTCCAGAAGGATTTGGGAACCTCAATTTCGTTGAGGCCCTCACGAGGTATGTATTCACCGCATAAGATTGGAACTTATCAGGTCTATCAACCCGATAATATCTATCTTCTTTCCAAAGCCAATATTTCTTAAACCTATACATTCCTATTCCACCGATTTGCACCATTCCGCGAATTTCAGCAGCCAATCTTGGCTCGAAAGTTTCATCCGAGTCCATGAACAGTATCCAATCCGCACCTCTGCGCAAAGCCATTCTTAGAAGTCGATTCATATCATTCCACTCGATCCTCCTTGAATTCCCTCAAACGATGTCAGCCTCCAAAACTTGCGGGGAATCGCTCACTATCTTCACGGTTTGGTCGGAAACTCGACCTCTTCCAACAACAACTATTTCGTCAACAACCGATGCAAGATTCCTTAAGCTCTTTGGTAGTATCCATTCACTATAACCACCTACTTGCATGGCACCAACAATTTTCATTGTTGAAAATTACTCCTTCCAGGCCACCAAGCCCCCGGCGAGCGAAGGGAACTTGAAAGTCCACGCCTCAGTGCAACTATCGAAATATGTATGCTTCTCAGTCCTTCCTCGCCAGCCGAATCCTCTAACTTTGAATCCTAATTGCTTAAAGTCCTTCTCCGACCACGCGGATTTATGCTTGAGTGGCTCCACATAGGGATCATTAAGCTGGCTCGTATGTTGGAAGAAGGTGGTTGGAGCAGTGACAACCACCTTATCGCAAACTCTAACCAACTCTCCTAACAAATGATACCCGCCAGCCTTGGTTAGATGGGCAAGAACCCCCATACACAGGCCTATATTCGCCCACTTGTCAGTAAAACCGATTTTATCCTTTTCAAGATCCATTTTGATTATCTTTGTATAGGCGTTTCCTAATCTTCTTGCGAACTCCATTGCTTGCTCATAAATATCGAGACCTATTATCTCCATGTCAATTTGAGGATAATCCAGTCTCAAAACATATCCCCATTTCCCGTAACCCATTCCTGCGTCAATAATCCTTGCGTGGCTAACCCCATCAAGCCATCCGCTTATATGGTGCTTTACATACTGTTGCTCGATCAATTTCCACACCCGTATAGGGGGAGTCTTAAGTCGGTTTTTCGGCTACGAGTAGTTAAGTGTTCTAACCAAACAAATGTGTTAGCATGGACAGAAAACAACAATCTTGGATAGGAACTACAATAAATGCACAAATAGGATTCTAGATGCGGAAACCGACTAAATGGCCCATCACTTAATCATAGGCGGTGCAGGCTTTGTAGGGTCGCATGCAGTAGAACGTCTTCTGCACAATGGGCATCATGTCACAGTCAGTGATTTGATACCCTCCGACAGTGCAAGAAATCTGGGTCCTTATATCGATAACATCAAATACAGTTGGAAGAGTGCGGAAGATCTCGAGTCAAAGGATTTCGAGGGGGTTGATTCAGTAATTTTCTTGGCATCGCAAGCTGACGTTCCTCTAGCTTTGTCTTCGCCGCGATATACCTTTCACAGAAACATACTCGGACTTGTTAACGTTCTCGAACTGCTCAGATCAAGGCCTAAAACGAGGCTGATCTACTTATCCTCGAAAAATGTCTATGGAATAGTACCTCCAGCTCGGGTGCCTATTACTGAAGATGAGCCCCTCAATCCCGCCGACCCCTACGGTGCCAGTAAAGCGGCCGCGGATCTTGCATGCCTGAGTTACGCAAACGCATATGACATGCCAATCACGGTGCTAAGAAGTGGCGGCGTGTTCGGCCCGAGGTCTAGGTTAAAGCAGGTTGTTCCGATTTTCATCAGACAGGCTTTAGCAAACAAGCCGATCACAATTGAAGGCGATGGCAGTCAGGTCACCGACCTTAACTACGTGGGTAATCTTGTAGACGCAATAACCTCGGCCGCTGAAAATGGAGAAAAGGGCGTGTACAATATAGCCTACGGAAAAGATGTATCGATATTAGAACTTGCCAATGAAATCATCGCGATTACCAAGAGCAAGTCTAAAATCATCTTTGTCCCTTGGCGCCCAGGCGAAAAAGGTCTGAGGCTTGTACTATCAATCGAAAAAGCCAAGAGGGAATTGGGTTATGACCCAAAAATATCATTAAATGAGGGCCTCCAGAAGACTGTCGAATGGCTGAGGGGTTTGGGTTGACTATCAAAGTTGTTAATGTAAAACCGTCTTTCAAAGATGACAGAGGCGTGATAATCAACATTTTGGAGGAGCCCATAAACAGTGCAGTGCTGATTACATGCGAAAAAGGAGCTATTCGAGCAAACCATTACCACAAAGAAGATTCACACTGGTCCTACATGATAATTGGTAAGATGGAGTACTACGAAAAAAAGCAAGGGAAGCTCGAGAAAGCAATAGTGAAAGCAGGGCAGATGGTGTACAGTGCTCCGGGCGTGCCTCATGCGATGAAGTTTCTCGAACCCTCGATTTTCCTTGCGTTGACCACTAGAAAGCGATTGGGCGGTAAGTACGACGAGGATACTATCAAGAGCAAGATAATATGAAACTAGAAGAAGCAAGAGTAGTGCTCACGGGGGTATCCAGAGGAGTCGGGCTTGAGCTCTTGCGTCTTCTGCTTTACAATGGTAGTCGCGTTGTAGCCTGTGCGAGGAATAAAGGAGAGCTAACTGATGCAGATACAAGTCGCTTCCAATTTCACATGTTGGATGTTAGCGATCCTCCCCAGGCAAAGCGGTTGATAAACAGCGCCACAAAAAATTTTGGTGGGTTAGATGTCTTGATCAATAACGCTAGTGTTACACACGGTCTCAAATTGACGTTCTGGATTGTTACCAGAACAACGTATTTTCCATATTCAACACGCTCAGGTATTCCCTTCCTATAATGAAGTCGCAGAAGAACGGAATTATCATTAATTTCTCGTCACGCTGCGGGAGAAGAGCGATACCAAGACTCGCAGCTTATTGCTCAACTAAGTTTGCAGTCAGAGGCATAACAGAAGCGGTCGCAAAGGAAACAGAGGGAACGGGGGTAAGATGTGTCTCCATTTCACCTGCGGGCATAAACACGCGCATGCGCAAGGATCTTTTTGGAGAGGAAGATGCAAAGAAACAGCAGAGTCCGGAGACGATTGCAGATATTATAGGCAAAATAATCCGTGAGGAAATCAAGGTTCCAAACGGCGCTGACGTTGTAATCTTCAAAGACATTGAACCAATGATAAAGGTACCTGAACAATGAAGTGCCGTTCCTGCGAAAGCAAACAGGTTATGAAATTCCTATCGTTAGGGAGGCAGCCTTTGGCAAACAACTTCCTCAAGCCCGATGACGTGGGAAAGGAACCATATTACCCTCTAGACCTTGTTTTCTGCAAGGACTGCGCTCTTGTACAGCTCTCAGAAGAGAGCTACGTCCCAAGAGATATTCTATTCCGACATTACCTCTATGCATCTTCCATTTCAGGCGGGCTGAGAAGCCATTTTGAGCAGCTTGCAAAGCGCATTGCCGAAGAAAAGTCAAACCAACTTGTAGTGGACATAGGGTCGAACGATGGCATCCTACTGAAACCTCTGAAGGATCTAGGGATTAAGGCAGTGGGAGTAGAACCTGCAGTGAATCTTGCCAAGATGGCAAACGAGCGAGGGTTTGATACCATAAATGACTTTCTTAGCAAAAATTCTGTTTCAACCATAGTTTCCCGTTATGGATATGCGGACGTGATAACAGCCTCCAATGTTTTTGCCCACTTGGGTGACATTCACGGTTTCATTGAGAATGTGAAACTTCTGCTCAATGAGCACGGCTCCTTCATAGCTGAGGTGCAGTATCTTGCTGATACTCTGAATGACATGACATACGACAACGTTTATCATGAGCACGTTTTCTACTATTCGCTTTATTCCCTGAATCGATTATTCGGAAGGCACGATATGAAAATTTTCAAGGCTGATCATATATCGACACATGGAGGTTCGCTAAGGATCTATGTTGCAAAAAACAGCAGAGCTGCTGATAATAGTATCCAAACAATAACCGATTCCGAGCAGAAGATAGGAATAAGCGACCTTGAAACATATCGGTCCTTTGCCGATGAATTGATGCGGAGAATTGAAGAGCTGAGGAATCTTTTCTACAAACTCAAAGAGGAACGCAAATTCGTTGCAGGTTATGGCGCTCCCGCAAAGTCGAGCACAATGATAAATTCGGTGGGATTGGATAACTCGCTGATACAATACATAGTCGAAGATGCACCCTTGAAACAGGGGCTGTACACGCCGGGAAGCCATATACCCATCGTCAGTCCTGACATGCTCGAAAAGGATACCCCTGACTACCTAGTAATATTCGCGTGGAATTACGCTGATGATATCATTAGAAAGTTGCATCATTTGAGGAGGAGGGGCGTCAATTTCATAATACCGATGCCCAAGATGAGAATTGTAGTATCTAGATAGAGTTTTGAGATTTTTTCTCCCAACATCCTCAATATATTTTTAGGACAGAAAACCTATTGCGTCTTGCTTGGTTCGATTTCCGATGGGAATAGTTCTAAATATTGATTTCACAAGCTGGATTCTGTAGTTGCCATCGCTTTACACTCCAGCCTATCGTTTCAGGACTTTTTCCTTGTAGCTAGTCAGGTCTAGCGTTACGTCCTTGAATTTCCATAGAATCTCGCCATCTGAGGTAACTAGCTTCGACCCGGACCTGATGGCTACGTGAACATAAGATGCATCATAGAATGTCAGGTCGTTTTTCAGCGCAATTTCTTGCACCAACTTCATATCATCGATCCTCTCTTCCCTAATTTCGCTTAGCAGCTCATCCCAGAGTTCAGTAAGCTTGAGCTGGTCCTTTGCTGACCTATCGTACCTCACTGTATTTCCTATTTCATATTTTGTAAGGTCAAGGACGGTGAGCTTCGAAAGTTGCTCTAAAATTTCAGAGGTGCTAATGCGTAAGAGCATAGGATAGAGTGCAGAAGCGTCGATTACGTACTTATCAGGATTCTTTTCTTCCTTGACTCTTTCACTGATCGCAACCATTGCTTCTCGGTTACTCCTCTCATCTCTTGCTTGATCTTTTCTATTGTTGCCTTGATCTTTTTCTCTTTCTGCTTTCTGATGGCCTTTTCTAACCCTTCCTCCACCACATTCCGCACATCGATGCCCAGACGAAAAGCCTCTTCCTTTAGGTTTCGTCTTACGCGAACAGATATCACATCAGAACTCAATTTATTTACGTTATTCTGTAA
>JACPBJ010000218.1 GCA_016180375.1 Nitrososphaerota archaeon
GGAAGGCGCCTTCTACGGGCCCAAGATAGACATAGACGTGCAGGACAGCCTTGGCAGGGGGTGGCAGCTCACAACAATCCAGCTTGACTTCCAGATGCCCAAAAGAATGGGGGCTGAATACGAAGGCGCTGACGGGAAAAAGCATGTTCCTGTAATGATTCACCGCGCCCTTATAGGCGCGTTTGAGCGCTTCATAGCGGTTCTTACAGAGCACTACGCAGGCAAGTTCCCACTATGGATAAGCCCTGAGCAAGTGAGAATACTAACTGTTGCCGACAGGTTTAATGAGTATGCGGAAAAAGTCAGGAAGCAGTACGCCGAGGCAGGCATAAGGGCGGCTGTGGATGCAAGGGCAGAATCAGTAAACTACAAGGTCAGGGAAGCACAACTGGACTACATAAACTACATACTTGTGGTTGGGGAAAAAGAAGCCGCAGGCGGCACAGTCACCGTGAGAACCAGGGACAACCAGATAATTGGCGCTGTCAAAACAGACGAGTTCCTGAAGCAGCTGATTAAGGAGATAGAGGAGAAGAACTGTTATATATATTAGTAACTTTTGTTAATTGTTCAATGACAGGAATCCCGTTAACACTAAGACTGAAAAAGCATCTGCACCGAAATATTGCGGAAGCCCAGGACTTGATGGTCAGAACGCTTTATGATTATTTTGATGATGCTGTTCTGCACGGCGGTACTGCTATATGGAGGTGCTATAACGGGAACAGGTTCTCGGAAGATGTTGATTTTTACATTAAAAAAGACCAAGATAAGCTAAATGCCTTTTTTAAAAAGCTGGAGAAGAAAGGATTTGCCGTCAGGAAGAAAAAAACAGGCATTAGAAGCGTTTTTTCAACCCTGGAGTTAAACAGGACAGTAGTAAGGTTTGAAGCCATGTTCAAAAACCAACTGCCAAAAAGCGCTCTTAAAGAGTACGAAACTTCTGATGGAAACTTTATTACAGTAAACACATTGACTCCTGAAGAGCTTATAAAGGAGAAAACAGATGCTTACCTGAACAGGTTCAAGGCAAGGGATTTTTATGATGTTTTCTTTTTGCTAAGGCATGCCGACGGCAAAAAGGTTTCCGTGGATTTAAAAAGGCTTGTTGGCGGCTTTAAAAAGCCTGTTGACGAGAAGGAGATGAAGGTCCTGATTATTGAGGGAATTGTTCCCAGCACAGAAAAAATGCTTGATTACGTTAAAAGGGCGTGTAAGTAAAATGGGGAAAAAGAAGCATCTGGGGGAAATAGAGAAGCTGTTCATGAAAAGCCCTGTTGTGGATGCGGCTTCCATTTCAAGGATTGTGGGAAGCAGGAAGAAAGAGAAGCAATACTATAAGCAGCTGATAAGGAATCTTGTCATTAAAGGAAAAGTAAAAAGGCTTTCAAAAGGATTCTACACGAGGCACAATGAGATTTCGCTGGCAGTGTTTTGCTTCAAGCCTGCCTATCTTGGGTTGCAGGACGCATTGAGCTTTCATGATTTTGGGGAGCAGGAAACAATACCCGTAATACTGACCGCCAGAATGGCAAGGAACGGAATAAGACAAGTTTCAGGAGCTAATATACTAATCAGGAGAATAGACAAAAAATACCTCTTTGGCTACAAATACATGAAGCAGGGAAGCTTTTATTTTCCCGTGTCTGACATTGAGAAAACCTTTATTGATATGGTGTACTTCAGGGAAAAGATTGACACGGATTTGCTGATCAGCATCAAAAAATCTGTTGACAAAAGGAAGCTGGAGTCATATTTAAGCAGGTATCCGGAAAGGTTAAGGGCAAAAATACTGAAAATCATGGCGTAGCCAAGAGATACGGGTTCCTGATGTTAAGGCAGCTTACAACCAAATCGGAAGGATAAAAGCCGAACAGCTTAGCAAGCCTTGTCCACTCGCATTCAACACCCCAGATATAACTGCCACCAGGTGTAATGATAAGCGGGTTGCTAAATCCCTCTCCCGGATACCTATAAATCCCTAAGTGAACCCCTGCATGCCCGCTCAGGTTTCCGGAAGAGCCATATCTATCCCTACAATCGTCTAGTATCAGGACAGGAAAAGGCACATCAAGCTGCTGCATTGTCATAAGAAAACCGGACTTTTATATAAAGATTTTTAAACGCCTTTCGCCTCACAAACCAAAAGGCTTATTAAGCAATTGCCTCTACCACTTTAAAAATAACGTCAAAAAGGTATCACAAATGGGACAGCAAGAAGTCAGCGACTTTCTCAAGAAATACAACAAGAAGTGGTTCACTTCAAAGGAAATAGCGTACAAGCTCAGCGTCTCAACCGGC
>JACPBJ010000097.1 GCA_016180375.1 Nitrososphaerota archaeon
GGTTGGCTATGGGTGTGTCTAGGATAAAGTCCGAAATTACGTGGGAAGAGGAGGTTATCATCTTTGCAGCTCTCTGGCTTGGTGATCATAATATCGTCGCAGGCGCTAAAAGGTTCACAGATGACATTTCATTTTCCTCCATCAACAAAGAAATCAAATCGAGCTTCCAAGGAGGGAACGAAAGGGAAACTATGACACTCATAGACAAATACTTTGGAATGAATACCTACTCACTCGATAATCTCTTTGAGGACGAGCGAAGGAAGATAATGAACAAAATAAGTTGAGTATGAGTATAAGATGCCAAGAATTATCTTAGGTACGTACCCATCTTCGAAAAACACTTCAATTCTTTGAGAAGGTCTATGCAAAGAGTTCCGCGGCAAAATGTTTGTGTTAACAATTAACTCTGATGTTTAGATGCTTGACTAGCTTTGCAAGAAAATTGGATTAGTGAAAATCTGGATGCTTAAGAGAAAAAGGTCAAGTGGAGTTCTTCTCCATATAACTTCGTTACCAGCCAAATTCGGCATTGGTGACATGGGACCATTAGCTTTCAAATTTGCAGACATTCTTGTCAACAGTGGGCAAACCCACTGGCAGATCTTGCCTCTTGTGCCTACAAACTTACGCACAGGCAATTCACCTTACAATTCAAGCTCGTCATTTGCAGGGAACACCTTGCTGATAAGCCCGGAGATCCTTGAAAATGAAAATCTGCTTGAATCGGATTTTATCACAAGTCTGCCAGATCTTGATATCTATCGAGTCGACTACGCGGCGGTTTCAAGCATCAAAGAAAAGATTGTTGAAAAAGCCTACACAAGTTTCAGGAAGAATATAGCAGCATGTCGCCCCGAGTTCGAGGATTTTTGTTCTTCCAATTCACATTGGTTAGACGATTATGCCCTATACAAAGCAATCAGGAGGGAAAGCGGAATGCCATGGCATCTTTGGCCAGCCAGCCTGCGTGATAGGAAAGATCAAGCCCTAAGAGAAAAGGCACAAAGCCATGCGGAACTCATCGGGTTAGAGAAGTTCGCGCAATTTATCTTCTTTAAGCAGTGGCATTCTCTAAAAACATACTGTAAGAACAATGGCTTAATCATCATTGGTGACCTCCCTTTCTACGTAAACCATGATAGTGCAGATTTATGGGCTAACCCTGAAATATTCCGGCTTGATCCCAAGAAGAAACCGGTATTCGTCAGCGGTGTGCCCCCTGACTATTTTAGCAAAACTGGACAGCTTTGGGGTAACCCTGTCTATGATTGGGCACGGCTCTCTGCAACCAATTTTGAATGGTTACTTCGCCGAACACAACATTGTACAAAACTTTATGACATCGTCCGTTTGGATCATTTCAGGGGTTTCCTAGCTTACTGGGAAGTACCTGCAGAAGAGAAGACGGCAGGGAACGGAAGATGGGTCGAAACTCCATCAAAGGAGTTCTTTGACGCTTTCTTGGAACAATTCCCGTTGCTTCCCTTCACAGCGGAAGACCTTGGGGTCATAACACCAGATGTGAAAGAGGCCATGGATAGGCTCGGTATCCCTGGCATGGAAGTTCTGTTGTTTGCATTTGGTGGTTCCTCGGATAATCCCTATTTACCTGATAATCATAAGCAAAATTCGGTAGTTTATACTGGAACTCATGACACAAATACAGCAAAAGGATGGTTTTTGAATGAGGCGACACCCGCTGAACGGAATATGTTCTCGAGATATGTAGGGAGAGAATTATACGAAGAAGATGTTAGCTGGGAACTGATTAGGTTAGCTATGCAGTCTGTAGCGGACCTTTGCATTATCCCTCTGCAAGATGTGCTATCTCTAGGCGCTGAAGCGAGGATGAATAACCCATCCAAATCTACGGGTAATTGGGAATGGAGGGTGCCTATTGAGCAGTTTATGAATGATGCGCTTGCCAGACTCGGGGAAATGACCAAAACATCATCGCGTTACTGAGTACCTATTGAAGAATAATTTTACGCGTTCCCACATGCACGAGGTTAATCCGGTTAATGCTTGTAAAGAATCTACCATGATTAACTGCACCGTGAAAGTTAATCTTGCCGGACTAGAATTCTTTCCTGTAGAACTTTAGAAATGAATTCTTGAAATGCCCTAACGGAACTCACATTAGCGCCACATGCAACAGCGTTCCTTCGTATTTCTGCTAATCTGTTCTTTTCATACTCGCGTAATATGAATTCTAATTTGTCATAGAACTCCTCTTGGTTTCTAAATGCAAAGCTGTTCACTCCATCCACGTAGTATTCTGTAAATCCTCCAGCCAAACTACCGAGAACAGGGATGCCGGCCCACATAGCCTTCATGTAACTAGTCCCACAGGCCTCTTGGTCTTCTATCGGACTATATATCATGAAATCTATCCCGTTAAGAAGAATTCTATGATTCTCCAAGTTGTAGTTCTTGATGAACGTCAGACGCATATCACCTCTCAGACTTTGCATTATCGCATGATATTCTCTAATCTCATTCTTGCCCCCTACATCTTCAGGGTGGGCTTTTCCTGCTTGAACATGTTGTAGGCCGTATCTTGTAGCTATGCTCTTCAGTCGCTCAATATTACTGAAGAGGTAAAGTGGTCGCTTATAGGCTGTCTGCCTTCTCGCAACCCCCGAGATAGGTCTATCCAGTGAGAACTCAATGCCTGTTTCGCTTTTGATATAATCTATTAGATCAGATTTATCCAATTCGTGTGCTTCTTGAAATTCTTCAAGAGGAATCTTCTCTGATTCCCTGAATAATTCTGGATTGGTCCGCCACGATCCTAAATATTTGTCGAAGATCTTCCGCTTTCGGTCTGAAATATGCGACCAATGAACGCCATTTGTAAGATGGCCAACGGATTTATTTGGGAAATTTGGACGTGCTATCTCGCGATGCTGTTTGGATACTGCAAATACATTCCCACTTAGATTGGCTACCAATTGGCTTAGATTTAGTTTACCCTCTGTTACGAATTTTCCGAAACCGGCGCTCGATAAGATCCCGCTCACAGCATCGTTTTTCAACCTTCGTTTCAGATATTCAATATCGTAAACATCGTGTCCGTGTGGAAGTGTGGTGTGAGTTATAAAGCTGGAATGCTCTTTTACCCTTTCCTCATCCTCAAACATTCTGAGAACTTCGACAATTGCTAAGCACGTATTACTTTCGTTTATCTTAAAATGAAGACTGTCTAGATCGTAGCCCAATTTCTTTAATATTCTTACACCACCGATGCCCAAAACTATAGATTTTGCAATCTTATCGCCTCTATAAAGGTGGGTATCCATACCATCGACAGACACATACAAAAGTTTCTGGGAATCTGCCCCATTAGAAGTGTATTGATAGCAATAAACTTCTCTATCTATGTCATCAATGTTTACGATCACCGTCTCTTTCCTACGTCTCATCACGGTCGAAGGATCAAAAAATTCATCTAAATCGAGTTGCTCGCCCTTTTGGTTTATGTCCTGCCTGACATACCCATTTTGGTGGAGAAGGCTTACTGCCACGTACGGTTGCCCCAAGTCTTGTGCGGTCAAGAAATTGTCGCCCTCTAGAACCCCGAGCCCTCCAGCATGGGGAGTTGCTAGGTTTGGCCGAATCGATGATTTGGTTACTGAGGGGCTTAGCCATCCTGTATGTGAAGTTGCAAAGCTCTTCCTTTCGTCCATAAGGAGACCGAATTCCATTGAGAATGAGGCTATAGTTTTTTGGTCATTCAATTTGGATCTAATTACCACCCTAGGATTTTAGGATTCTGGATCTGCGATCCGTACTCTGAATTTGTAGTCCGCACTCTAGTTTCTTTGTCATTTAACTCAAAACCTATTGTGTGCCATAGCAAATTATTGGCCGTCCCTTTTAAAAGCCCATTGTATCGTATTGTGTATTTTGTGTTGCATTGTATTCCTCAGACATTATTCAGGAGATAGAATCAATACCGATGTTTCTGTGCCGACGCATCTGGGGTAGATTTAGCTTCTTCTGTTTCGAGGATAGCGTCACTGCTTCCTCTACAGCCTCCGTAATGGAATCCTTCTTCATGCATTTGAACTTGAAAACTATCTCGGAATCGCCTTTCGAGATCATCGTTTATGGTCAGGTTAATCTTGCCCACACGCTCCCCCAACATACATATCTATTTAACAACGTAGGTAGTTTCCCTTTTATCTACATTGTCGCCTAGTTCATCCAGAAATCCAGGATGTTGAGGCAAAGGTTTAGTTAAGGGCGTTCCCTTACCGTCAGAATCGAAATCCATGTAACCTTGGGGGTAAAGGAATGTGAGAACCTTATAATCGAGGCCAAGTCTAGCAGCTCCGTAGAATTTGTCTCCAGCAAGAACTCCCAAGCCTCCAGCGTGAGGAGTTGCTATCCCATTTTTTTCATCTAACAGTAAACCAAATTCCATGCAGAATGATACTATGGTTTCTTTACTACCCATTTTTGACTCACTTGGTCATTGTTCAGTCGGTACTAAACAAGTGTTCAGATGTATAGTACGTACCGCAAAATACAGCTCAATGACTGGAAAGTCAATAGCCGACAATATTAACTTTAAAGTGCATCTACACCTATAGACAAAGTGAAACGAATTCCTACTATTAAGGCTTCCAGATACCCGCTCTGTATTCATTTATAACGCGCTCGTATACGGAACGGGTACTATCAGCAATTATATCCCACCGGTATAGAGACATTACTCTCTCGTATGCTCGCTGAGAAAGAGAGCCTGCATAAGTTGGATCTTTGAGAATCTTGGTAACGGCGCCTGCCAATGATTCGACTGTGGGAGATGCAACTATGGCGCTTTCGTTGTGTTCTAGTATTTCACCCAACCCGCCTACTCCCGTCGTAACAATGGGCGCCCTAGCTGCTGTAGCCTCGAGAGCGACAATACCAAAAGGTTCGTAAAGGGAAGGAATAACGCAGACATCAGCAGTACGGAATAGTAGCCTAACGGTATCTGTATCGAGGAAACCAGGAATATGCACCTTATGGGCAACTCCCATTTCATCGACTCTTTTAATGAGCGTATCTTTCATATACCCCTCTCCGACCATCACGAACCTCGCATCTATGTTGTGAAGGACTTTGGGTACCGCTTCGACCAGCAGACTAACTCCTTTCTCATGAACAAATCTGCCCACATACAGCACGAGCTTTTCCGCGGGTCGAGCGTAGCGGGATCTAAAAGCTTCTCTATCATAAGCGACTTCAAATGGTAAAGTATTGATGCCGTTTGGTATTACATCTATTCTATCATCGGGAACGAATAGGGCATTCTTTACCTCCTGGGCCATGTAACTGCTACAGCAGACTACCCGCCAAGCTTCCCGAGTGAGCCAAGCTTCCGTTGAACTAATCATTCTCTGATAGTCATCATGGATTCCTTTTCTTCGGCCGTGTTCTGTAGAGTGGATAGTAGCCAATAGTGGAATCCGGAATATGTGCTTCAGACCTATGCAAGCATTGGCAACGAGCCAGTCGTGGGCGTGTAGAACGTGTATTTTGTCCCTGATACTTGCTAATACTTCCGTTGCCTTTGTCTGCATGTTGACGTTCATCATGGCAGTCCACGTTGCAAAGTCAGGAGTAGGAAATTTGTAAGAATCTACTCGGTATACTCGAACCCCTTCTACCAGCTCATAATCAGGCGCCCCAGGAAAGTCGCATGTTACCACATATACCGATATTCCCATTCTGACCAAAGCTTTGGACAATTCATAGACATGGGGCGCTATTCCTCCTATGATTCTTGGCGGAAATTCCCAGGAGAGCATCATGACTCCAAAATCGGCCAATTTTGTTCTCCTATTGATGTTGTATGGCTTGGCCATACGCCTGAAGGGTTTCTTTCAGCCAAGAGTCCGACTCAGGTATAGGCCTAACCTTTGATGATGGTATCTGGTGGACCCTTTCTACCTCTGACTTCATCCAGCTGGACATCGTGATGATCTTATCCGACTCATGAACGCCAAGCCGCTCAAGACCTTGTATGCAGGCGCTTAGAGGAGATGTAGGACCGGAAGAGCGTTGGCTCTCTAAACTATGCAGAGTAATAACAAAGGGCAGGCCAAAAGCTCTTTTCAGAGCCGCTGCAGCAGTCGCAAACTGCCATTCATGCGCATCGATTACATCCGGTCTGCTTGAACTGTCGTAGCAGATGTCAGCCACAATTCTTTGGATCTCAGCGGCGAGGCTTAGTGCCCAAGTGACCACGGTCACGTGAGGTTTAACCGGATTGGGTACACGGTATACCTCGAGGCTTTTGGAAACTTGTTCATGGGAGTAAGGCGCATCATGGAATGTTATTACTGAAACCCGGTTTTCTTTCGATAATTGCAGTGCGAGCTTCTGGACATAATAGGCCATCTCGCCTATTATTCTGGGAGGGTACTCCCATGTTAGTATGGCGACATTCATGTGCATCAGCAATTCAGACTATGTAAAAGTCGATGACACCCTGATTATTCCCTTGCCCGTCAGAAAATATCGCCGTAACCCTTCATGATCTGTAATGCTGCTAACATAGCCTGACTCCTCGTGTTTCCTGAGCATTTCCGCTAGTTGCACGGAAGGTATAGTAGTCTCATTTACCAGTTCGGTAATAATCTGGCCCCTATTCTCATTCACGATCCCCAAATTATGCATCACAAGCAAAAGTCTGTCAGCCGGCTGAAGATTCTCTTCACTCATGAATTCAAAAGGAGGCGACTTCATATTAAAGGTCACTTGTACTGCCAATTTACTTTAGAGGTAACC
>JACPBJ010000098.1 GCA_016180375.1 Nitrososphaerota archaeon
GGGTCGTTCAAGATAGGCGAAGTTGTCGTTGAAAGCTCCGACGAGCAAACCTTCCTTGGGGAGCTGGAAGATGCAAAGGTCTTCGAATGGCTGGATGAAAAGCCGCTCTGGGGCTTGAGCCTGTATGGAATTAGCAATGGTCTCTCTACGGAGTTTGTCGAAGATGTGCTGGTTCTGCTCGCTGAAAAGATTCGGGGAGCAGGCGGGCACAAGGCCAAGAGGGTTATGCCAGACATGATCGATGCTAGAGATGGATTAGAAGAGATATCTTCTGGGTTAGTCTATCAAAAAAATATAATCGATTTGCAACTTATCAGGTTCAAGGACTCGTATGTCTTAGCTAAAACAATATCCGCAATACCGAGCAACGAATTCCATCAAAGAGATATGGAAAGACCTGTTCAGAATCCGCTGATAAGTCTCCCCCCCAGAGTCGCAAGGATTCTTATTAACCTGACTGGTCTGAACAGGGGAGAGACCCTCCTCGATCCATTTTGCGGTACCGGAACAATATTGATGGAAGCCGTTGCTATGGGCATCAATGTCATAGGCCTTGACAAGAGTGTCAGAAGGATGAAAGACACTCTTCAAAATCTCAACTGGTTCAGAGAAAGGAATGCAATAGCAAAAAGAGTTTCATTTAGTGTCAGGCATGGCGACGCAGTAGAACTGGATAGAATCCTTCACAAAAGCATCGATGGGATTGCGACTGAACCGATACTGCTACCGCCCCTTGAAAGGTTTCTGACCCAAGAAGAAGCGCAAGCATTACTGCTGCCTGCCTTCAATATATACAAACAATCCCTGAAAAGCATGGAAGCCATTCTGAAAAGTGGAGGAAAGATAGCGATAGTAGTTCCTTACATAAGGTTGTCCAATAGGAAAAAGGCCGGCTTCGACAATGCTTTACTTCTTGAGGGGACAGGGTTGAAAGTAGTAGATGTTGGAGGTTTTACCTTTCCACTTTTAGCTCGCTTTACTTACGATCAGAAGGTCATTCGCGGCGTGCTTCTTTTGAAGAAGCCTTGAGCTTTTCTAACCTGACAATCTCTGGCTTTTCAAATGCAAGTTTAACCTTCCTTGGGAGCCCGATAAGTAGAGACGCTTCCTTTTCTGTTGGTCTTGCTCTACGGAGAACCCTCTGAAGCGCTTCTTCAGTGAGCCTCGCTTTTTGTTGTTGAACCCCTGCAATCAGCGCAAGCTCGGCAAAACCTCTGGTAATTCGGTCAATATTCTCTCTGGATGCCGATGTTCTTTGTTTGAAGGTTGATTTCGAGATTTCGTAGAGAATTATTGCAATGGCATGGCTTATGTTCAATGTTGGATACTTTCTATTCGCTTGGATCATTACCAGAAGATCGCATTTTGAAATTTCTTCATTGGTTAATCCAGTCGTATCCCTGCCGAATACTAGGCATATGTTTCGCCCACTAACGGCATTGGCTATCTCCCATGAAGGGACTGCCTGACGAGTAAGATTCGTCTGCCTGCTCGCTCCTATAGCTGTAGTGCCTACAATATAATCCTCGTTCTTGATGAGATCATCAAACCTGCATTCTTCTGCTTTTTCCAGCAAGTCAGACGCATGCGAAGCAAATTTCATCGCTTCGTTCCTGTCAAACTTGGCATCGACAAGTATCAGGCGCTTATGCCCAAAATTTTTCATTATTCGCGCAGCGTATCCTACGTTTATGGCATATGTTGGCTGCACAAGAGCCACGCTAACTTCCAAAGCCGCACACATTCGTCTTTACTTATAGAAGGCGGGTTGATAAGCATCTCAGTAACGAAGAGGTTTCTTAAATTTCGCGAGTTACCTAATTTCTCCTTCTGTCTATTGTACTGTCAACTTCTGCTCCCGTTCCAATAAGTGTAACGGGGATTCCTATCTCGCCCTCTATCTCCTCGACAAATCTTTTGGCGTGAGCAGGGAGTTTTGCATAGTCAGTTTCATTGGCAGTTTCAGGAAATAGAATGTCAAATTTAGTGATTGCAATGCTGGTAGCGCTGTTCAGCATGGCCGCTCTCTTGGCGAGTTTGATGCTGAATGGTGCGGCGCGTCTTGGCCTTCCTGTCACAGTACCAAATTCTTGCCAGCCTTTCTTTTGTGCATCCTCAAGGGACATCTCGCCCTCCATTGGACCTGCCCCGACCCTCGTCACATATGATTTGCATACCATAACGACCTCGTCAACCTTCTTCGGACCGAGACCGACATCAGAGCAGATTGCCGATGCAGTAACGTCTTTCGACGTTACATAAGGGTATGTGCCATGATAAAGCGAGAGAAACGTTCCCTGCGTGCCCTCAACCAGCAACCTTTTGCGGCTATCCACAACCTTATTGACTTCCTCCGCAACGTCACCTATCAAGCCTTTCAGTCTTGGCTCATCCTTGGCTAATTTTGCAATACGCAAAACACGATCTGCGTTTGCAGGGCCTGTACCAGTGCCTGTGGTTCCTATCATCTCCTTAAGGTGACCAGACTTATCGGCGCTGAGATGCTTCTCCTCTATTATGCATGCCATTTGATCGACCATCGTCCTAGACCAAACATCGTATTTGTCAACTTCATCTAGCAGCACTGAAGGATTCACAAGAACTCCTGCCCCCAACATTAGTCTGGTGTTTTCACCTATTATCGCGCTTGGAAGCATTCGCAGCTTGTACGTCTTCCCCTGATAAATCACAGTATGTCCAGCGTTGGGACCTACGCCCCCTCTAACTGCTGTATGCACTTTGTCTTTCAAGCCTATGTATGATACTATCTTACCCTTGCCTTCGTCCCCAAAAAATCCCCCAACGATCACAACTGCCGGCACAATTAATCGAGCGGCTTCGAGTCCTCACCCTATTTATCTTGATGGCCATGCTGATGAATTAATTAGTAGAGGCGTTAGGGGTCAGACCTGTGGACAGGGACGACAGACTACGCCAGTTGTGTAGCGATGACGAAGAAATGCACAACGCTTTCAAATCGCTGGGCCTGTTTCTTGAACCTGCTAGGATCAAGCAGAAGACTGAGGATTTCGTTGCGCAATGCGATGCTGAGGAGAAGGTTTCTTCCAATTCTGAAAGTACCAGACATCTCTACCGAATTCTCATGAGGCTGGCACTCGCAAGGGGATCACCAGAC
This sequence comes from Nitrososphaerota archaeon, assembly GCA_016180375.1. Lineage (GTDB taxonomy): Archaea > Thermoproteota > Nitrososphaeria > Nitrososphaerales > UBA57 > JACPBJ01. The sequence continues at coordinate 3,137 of JACPBJ010000098.1, forward strand.
ATTCTCAAGAAATACGCGGAGAAAGAGGACAAATTCTTCGAGGGGAAACCTTACAGACCATTCATAGCTAGGACTGAAAAAGCTATTGAGATAGCAAGAAAGTTTTACGAGAGGTAATAGGTTCCAACTACACCTTAGCAGCGATACTTTTCAGCGAAATATCTTCGGTCAGCCTTTCTTAAAGCCTAGGGCAAAACCGAGAGCGAAACTGCCGTAAAACGGGATGCCTGCGGTTATGAATGCCGGCGTAGGAGGCGCATCCATAGCTCTTCCCGCCAGTGCCTCGAAGATCTGTTGGAACTTTTGATAGTTTATCGTTATGAAGCCCTGAAAGGAGAGGTACTGCAAAGCAACAAAGAATAGACCCAAGAATATTAGAAGAAGTTTTACGATCTTCTTGGCAGCATATCCCACGGCAAAGCCCACCACAGTTCCAAATCCAAGCTGCGTTGCTGCAGAGGCTATAGGATCAGTGCTCATTTTGTAGAAGAGTTAAAGGAGCTCGGGGTTAATATTACTAGTGTTTCTCTTTCCTGATAGACTCAACCGCTAGTGTATTAGCTGAAGCTAGTAAGAATTATTCTACTATCTAGCTTTTATTTATCTTCTAGGTCTAAAGTTTGAAAATTATGGCGAAAACAGATGAAGCTAAAAAGAGAGCAGCGGCAAAAGAGGGAACCCTCGTGGTTTATGCATCACTCAGGGGAGTTCTCCAAGACGCTGTTAAAGCCTTTCGAAACAAGTACGAAGATCTGAACTTGCATGTGAGTTACTTCTCCTCGCACCCAGTGCCAATCTATGAAAAGGTCAAGGCTGAAGTCAAAAACGGGATTCCAACTGCTGACGTAGTCATAATGCCCCAATACATGCTTATGATGATGGCCAAGGAAGGACTTCTCAAGAGCTATGAGTCGCCGGAGATTAGGGTCTTCCCCAAGCACATCTATGACTCCAAGAATCATATGTGGGCAGCAATGGCGGTCGAGCCTACAAGCGTCGTCTACAACAATACGAAGATAAAGCAACAGGAGCTCCCAACTACACTAGATGGGCTTACAGACAGCAAATGGATTGGCAAAACTGCCTTGCAGTCAGTAACGAGCTTCCCTGAAGGGAAGATGGCCTTCTACTTCCTAGTAGCACTCAAGAGGCATCTAGGAGAAAGGAAGTGGGAAACGTTTCTGAAAGACTTCCTCAAGACAAAGCCCGTCTCCTATGAATGCCTGTTGTATATGACGCATATGCTTGGTCTCGGTCAGCATATCTTTGGTTTCCCTGCTACGTTGAGGAAACAGGGAATGGGAGACGATTTTGCGCGGCTACGAGAAGGAGGCGTGCAACCAGTGCCTCTTGCCGATATCCCCCCAGCAGCTATTTGCAGAACCGCGGGAATTGTAAAGAAAGGCTCGCATCAAGGAGCTGCAGAGCTCTTCTTCGACTTCATAATGTCGGCGCAGTGGCAGGCAGAGATGGGAAGAAACTTAGATGGAATGGTTCCTGCCAGGCCAGGCATAGTGGCCACGTATTGGGTAAGCCAGCCTCTGGCTAACGGGTGGTTGCACTATCCCAACGCTGATGAAGTTGAGCGGGAGGAGGAATACCTCCAAGTCTTCAGGAACCTAGGCTTTGCCAAATTGCAGAAGGGCATAGGTTAGACTAGCTCCGAACTGATATGGGTGGCCATTGCCACCAAGTTCCTCTTTTTTACATCATCAACCAGTTGTATCTTTCAAGTTCAGTGGTACGAATCTGGGTTCTGATGACTAGGGGCTAGCATCTGAAAGAAGCTCAAGCGGCATATTGCTGGACAGCCCCCATTGCGCAGTACTACCCCCGTATATGAAACGAGTAAAGCTATGTCTCGAAGAGTTATCAGAACACGAATATGAAAAGGATTAAACATAGTAGTACGATTTTGATTAAAAAGAGGATTTGTCAGACTCGATGAATGTCATAGAAGTTGAGGGATTATCGAAGCACTACGGAGACAAGAAGGCTATAGATGACATCAGTTTCAGTGTCAAAAAGGGAGAGGTTTTTGGATTTCTTGGCCCCAATGGTGCAGGAAAAACGACGGCCATCAAAGTCCTGACAACCCTCATACCTCCTACTTCTGGCAATGTTCGCATATTGGGTCATGATCTAAGAAAGGATGCAAAGCATATCAGAAGCAGGATAGGCGTGGTTCAGCAGCAGGAAAGTTTCGATCCTGGCATTTCTGTCGAAGTCAGCATGAACCTCTATGGATTGCTTTGGGACGTTCCGAAAGATGTCAGGGCTAAGAGAATAGAAGCTCTTCTGAAGCAGTTCGGCCTTTACGAGGTGAAAAAAACTGGCGATGCAGACTTGTCAATGGGGCAGAGGAGAAGGTTGCAGGTTGCCAGAGAATTCCTTCATGACATGGATCTACTGTTTTTGGATGAGCCAACTGTAGGTTTGGACTCGTTGGCGAGGAGGGCAGCGCTCGATTTCCTGAAGGAGAAAGTGAAACAGGGGATGACGATTTTCTTTACAACACATATTCTTGAGGAGGCAGAATATCTTTGTGACAGAATAGCCGTGATCAATTATGGTAAGATCATTACTATTGACACTCCCCAGAATCTGAAGAGGAAGTTTGGGCAGTCAAAGTCGGTTGATTTCACACTGCTCGAGGGAAGTTCATCAGATCTTGTAAGATCCGTTGAGCACTTAGACGAAGTTAGCAAAATAGCACAGGATGCTTCTGACGGCGCGTATCACATTATGACTTCAAAGCCAGAGGTTGTAATTCCAATGTTGTACCAGTTGGCTGAAAAACTGAACCTGCACATTTCTTCGATCTATATTGCAGAGCCGACACTGGAGGATGCCTTCATCAAGATAGTGCAGGAGGTCAAAGCATGAATAACATGGCGAGGCTTGTATACAGAAATCTCAGAGCAAATCTTGACAAGGCGTCCTTATTCTTCGAATTGATATTCCCATTGTTCTTCATTTTCGTACAGGGTGCCGCAGTATCTGGAATAGTTCCGCCCTTTGAAATCGGCAATGGAAAAGTAGTTTCCTATGCGCTATTCCTTGCAGGTGGCGCTGTTACTCTTACAGTAATCAATGGAGGGACAAACGCTGGGACTCAATTATGGTTTGATAGAAGGCACGGCATGTTTGAACAGATCCTGATGGGGCCATTTACAAGAGCACAATACATCTTCAGCATAATAATTACGACGCTCATCATAGGTATGGCAGGTTCATCGCTGGTATTCCTTTTTGCATTACCGGTTCTTTCAGGCATCTCAATCACTGCCCAAGCAGCTCTGCTGACAGGCCTTGCTCTCTTTCTGGGAACTGTATTCTTTGGAGCCTTCGCCATTTCCCTTTCAGTAGCACTAAAGTCTTCAGAATCATTTCAAATCATATCAGCGGTAACATTTTTCATTTTCTTGTTTACTTCGTCGGTCTTCTTCCCTATTGATAGAGCTCCAAACTACATTCAAGCCGTGAGCTTGTTGAATCCATTGACATACACAACGGACATATTCAGGGCAGGTTTGTTTGATGCACCTACTCCACTGCTCCCCCTAGAGATGACAGTTTTGGCGGTTGAAGCTGCAGTGATGTTCACAATAGCTGTTTTCGCATTCCGCAGAATAAAGGTCTGAGAGTGATGTTCACAATAGCTGTTTTCGCATTCCGCAGAATAAAGGTCTGAGGCCAATCTTATCCTTCTTTAGGATTCTTTTATATTTGCTGAACAAAGCAATCCTCCACCGGCTATTTTATAGAATAGTATGTTTGCTACTCCGTGAGTAGGAACCCATGAATATCGTAATTCTCGGCGGAGGCCACGTAGGGGAGAAACTTGCAAAGCAACTAACCAGATCAAAGCATCAGGTGACACTATTTGAGAAAGATGCTGCAACTGCTCGTCGCTTGTCTGTCGAGCTTGACGCAATCGTTCTAAACGCAGATGGAACTGAAAAAGCGAACCTTGCAGACGCGAAGCTTCCTGAAACAGACGTATTCATATCTGCAACCGGAGAAGATAAGACCAATCTCTTCGCATGCCAACTGGCCCAAAAGATTGGAGCGCGTAAAGTCCTTGCAATAGTGAATGATCCAGAGGATTTGGAGCTCTTTCTAGACATGGGCATCACAGCTATCAACACAACATTGGTCACTGTCACAGCGATAGAGGATGCGATTGGGCATCTGGGTAGCTTACCACGGGTAGCATCGATTGCCGATGAAAAAGGGCAGATAGTCAGACTACTGATAACAGGAGGATCTGCGGCAATCGGGCAGAATGTAGATTCGCTATCAATCGGAGATAAGATCTTTGCAGTTAGCAGAGGAGAGAAGCTTATGCTTGGCAGGGAAGCAAACACTCTGAAGGAAGGGGATGTGCTTTATGCTATTATTAGGAACGATGCAGAGATAAGGCAGGCAAAGGAATTGATCGAGGCTGAAGATTGAAGTTCAGTAACGTTGTTGTCTTTAGGAACCTTGGCTTAATTCTACAGTTTAATGGACTTCTATACGTAATTCCTGCAGCTTTTGGTATTTTCTCCGGAGAGCAATCATCGACACTCGGGCTGTTCATGGGTGCTTTCGTATCGCTATCACTTGGCTTCGCACTTTCAAACATAAAAGGAGAAGAGAAACCAGATTATGCAAGCCTTTCAATTCTGACCGTTATCTCTTTTCTTTTGCTTGGAGCGATTGGTTCAATTCCTTATTTGTATTTGCATGAGCAGCTATTCCCCAACCTTGACCTCGTGGGTAAGATCGTCTCAAGCTATTTCGAGAGCATTTCTGCAATAACCACTACAGGACTTACACTCTTCGATCCCTCTTCACTGCCAAGATCAATCATATTCTACAGGAGCATAACT
>JACPBJ010000220.1 GCA_016180375.1 Nitrososphaerota archaeon
CTTGCTCTTGTAATATTAGTTCCGAACATATACTCTGTCGCAGCCCAGCAGGATCAAAGGAAGGTTCTGTGGGTTGAAGTACGTGACATCATAGGATCAGCTACGGTAGACCAAGTTTCTACGGCCGTTCAGGAAGCTAGAAATGGGGAATACTCTGCGATTGTCATAGCCCTGAATACCCCCGGCGGTCTGGTTGATTCCATGTCCAAGATCGTCGGCGAAATACAATCATCTCCTGTTCCTGTAATCGGTTTTGTTTACCCTTCTGGAGGCCAGGCTTTATCGGCAGGTACGTACATTCTGATGGCTACAGATTACGCAGCGATGGCGCCATTTACAAGAATAGGTTCGGCACAGCCAGTCGCTGGCGGAGTTCCTGTAAATGAAACTAAATTCATCAACGCGCTCACCAAGCAGATGGAGGGCTTCGCACAATTGCACAAGAGGAATTCTACTCAGCTCACTAGGTTCATAAGTCACAATGACAACCTCCTCCCTGAAGAAGCTCTCTCTAGGCATGCCATAGAATCTATAGTTGCTACTCCCGAAGAGCTGCTAGAGAAGGCAGATGGGACGAGCGTAAATAAGCTGAATGGACAGACGGTTCTGCATACAAAGGGCGCATCGATTGTCAGGCTTGGAGAAAGTCCTAGAATCATAATTGTAAGAGCCTTTTCTGATCCTATCATTTCAAACCTTTTAGTTGGTATTGGAATTCTTATCATAATTCTGGGCCTTTCGGCCCCCGGATGGGGTGCCGAGGTTCTTGGCGGGGTGTTGTTAATACTGGGTCTTCTGGGGCAGGGCTTCAACGTGAATTATGTAGCACTCGCGCTGATGGGTATCGGCGCAGCTTTGCTAGTCTTTGAACTGCACTCCCCCGGATTTGGAATTCCAGGTGCAGGTGGGGTAATTCTCTTGGCACTCGGGATGCTGCTTTCTGTCACAAGGCCACCGGGACCTGTCCTGATTAACCCCGGATACTTTGAGGGATTCCTGCAGACCCTAATCGCATCCTATGCGCTCGCGGGAGCTGCTTTCGGTTTTATGATGTACAAGTTTGCCCAAGTACGCAGGATGAAATCCAAGATTGCTGTGTATCCCAGTGGTGTAGGGAGGGCAGTCGATGAAATTGATCCTGGCAGGGATGGATACGTCAACATCGGAGGCGAGTATTGGAAGGCGAAATCGTCTTATAGCATAAAATCTGGGGACAGAGTCAAGGTTCTAAGTTACGAAAATGGGATCCTTATTGTAGAGCCTGCTTAGGGTCGAGATGAGTCAACGTATACCTTTTGGGCTTCTGCTGTTAATCTAAATGGATTATTATCTTAACAATTAGAGGGGGTTTGGCCAATCCCCCTCTTTCGCGTTGCTATGCGGATTATGAGCCTAGGAAATTACTTCCGAGGTCTCTAGTTCCCGCCGAAGAACTGCTTTATCCTTCCAAAGAATCCTGCGTCTTTGGTAGAAGGTGCCTTTGTGTCATTATTACTAGTCCTGAAGTACACTCCGCTGTACGCATCGGGTGTATTCGCAGCATTACCTTTCTTCTTTAGAGGATCGTCGCCTAAGCCTTTGGCCAATTTGTAAATTCCCTCGCCAGTTCCATGTACGCCTTTGCTCCTGTACTAGAAGGTGCATATTCGACTATCGGCTTATGGTAGCTCGGAGACTCTGCAAGCCTTACATTCATCGGTATGACAGTGTGGAAGACCTTTCCGTTGAACTCGCTTCTGACCCTCTCTCCCACTTGCTTTGACAGATAGGTTCTCCTGTCATACATAGTCAGAACGACTCCTCTAACCTTCAGGTGCGGATTCAGGCTCTGCTTCACTCTATCAACCGTGTCCAAGAGCTTTGTCACGCCATCAAGTGCGAAGTAGTGAGTCTGTATCGGGATGATGACTTCATTCGCAGCGGTGAATGCGTTGATTGTGAGCAAGCCCAGAGACGGAGGCGTATCAATGATGACATAGCCGTACTTTTCTATTCCCTTCAGCTTGTTTTTCAGTTTGAACTGCATGTCGACATCGTTTGCCAATTGAACCTGTGCAGCGCTCAGCCCCGAACTCGAGGGAACAATGTCCAGATTTTCATGGAACCTT
>JACPBJ010000221.1 GCA_016180375.1 Nitrososphaerota archaeon
TTTCCATCGAATGCTTTGTCTGCTTCTTGGGCACCTCCATAAGTAGGAACATTCCAAATAGGACCAGTGCTAGGATAGTTTAGCCAAGGCCTCTGCAGGTCTGGTACGTTTCCGAACTTCGGATTGCCTTTGTTGGTAGGGTCCATCAGGATGCATGCGTCTCCACATGGAGCAAGGTTTCCGAACCTTTCTCCAGGCTTTGCAGTCACATCAATTGTCCAGATGGGCTGACCAGTGGCGGCATCATGAGCTCTATAGAACCTGTCTTTGCAACCGTAGAAGAGAGCCTTTCTATCTCCTATCTTCCCGAGCATCAAGTTCCAAGAGCAGTCCCAGTCCCAGATGTCATGAGGAACAGCCGAGAACCACCATACGAACTTGCCGGTCTCTGCATTCAGAGCGACTATCGAATTCGCATATAGGTTAGGACCTGGGCTGAATGTCCTATTGGGGTACCATCCGGCTTCACCCATGCCTATGTAGACGATCTTGGTTTCAGGATCCATCGGGTAGTGGCCCCATATCTGTGATATTCCACTTCTTGAATGTACTTGCCCTTTAAGCGATGGTTCGACTCCTCTATCTGCTGCTTCACTTCTCTGCCCGGCCTTAGGAATCGGTGCATTCCCGACCAGAGTTCCGTATCTTCGGTCATCATATGGGCTTATCCAGTCATTTAGCAGGCACTCGCGGCACTGCTGAAGAACCTCTGTACACCTTAGAGCCTGCTTGTTTGGATCATTTCTGAAGTGCGGTTCTGAGAAGAACCAGCCTTTATCACACTCACGTAATGCCCATTCTGGATCTACCTGAGTGCCTCCGACACCACTAGGTGGCATCATAAATGTCTGCCATACCCTTCTGGGGTTCTGTGGGTTACTGATATCGAAACCTGCTACGTAGGCACGGCCTCCCCACTGTGTTCTGGACATTATTGGTATTACCATGAGATTTCCTGTTATTACTGGGGGATGTGAACCTCTGTCAAAGTAGTGCCCTCTGTTGCCCCATGCCCTCATCTCTTCATACGTGCCACACAGTTTGTCTGGAGTTATGTGCATCTCCACCTTTCCAGTAAGTGCGTTGAAGGCTGTAAGGTGGCAATTGTAGGTGCTCGGAATTATCCAATTCTTCTCTCTGTAGTAGTTCATCGCATGGATATGAGGCTGGAATGCAGGAAGGAATGCGTTGTTCGCCTGAACTGCTGTATAGTTTACAGGCTGCCAATTAGACCAGATAGTCTTCCCCGTCTCTAGGTCAAGAGCAAACACCGTGAGCTGGTTAGTGACAAAGTACGCAATGCCATCCACTATGAGCGGAGGGTTGATCGAGCCCGGCACCGTAGCAGCGGCTGGCCTCACACCTTCCAGCAACCTATCGGTTGATCTTGCCCAGAGCCACTTGATCTCTAGAAGGTTAGCTGGAGTTATCTGCGTTTGAGGATTGTAGCTTGTTCCAAGCTCGTTGTGATTGATGTACTCCCAATTCCTTACTTCTCTAGGAAGCTGCTGTTGTGCTTCAGCAGGCTTTATTACAGGATTCACGGAAATCATTGAAGCGAGTGTCGGCAACACAAGGATTGTAGCCATTAAGGCTACTATCAGGAACCTTGAATTTTTGTTCAAGTCGCTCCTGTCAGGCGTCTTGCTCTATATAAACACTGTCAATTGATAGGTTGGCATCGTCTATCGTTCGACAAATGACGAACTCTGCAATAATGACAGCCAATGAGGTACCTCCGCCCTCGTAAGGTTGACTTAGGGCTTATAAGGAGGATAAACAATAAATCTTCGCGAATTCTTGCAAAATCCAAATGAGCGATCCTTTAGACTGGTGGTACAGGAGAAGAAAAGACCCGTTTAGAAGACTCTTCTCAGACGAATTCTTTGAAGAGTTTGACAAGATGTTCGAAGAGATGTTCAAGGACATGGAGAAGAACTTTCCAAAAGAGCTGATCAGAGAAAGAAGGCTTCCAGATGGCAACATTGCCAGAGAAGCAGGACCATTCATCTATGGATATTCTGTTACAGTTGGTCCTGACGGCAAGCCCGAGATCAAAGAGTTTGGCAATATCAAGCCTATCGAGAAAGGGAAGACTCCGTTCGAAATTTCGGACAAAAGAGAACCTCTAGTAGATGTGCTGGACGAGGATACTAGGATACGCGTTGTAGCCGAAATTCCGGGCGTTGAGAAAGAGCAGATAAGACTTGAGATTGTTGACAATGCATTGCAGATTACTGTAGGTGGCGAAAGGAAATACTACAAAGAAGTGGAGCTGCCGACAAAGGTAGAT
>JACPBJ010000061.1 GCA_016180375.1 Nitrososphaerota archaeon
CCAGAATAGGGATAGTTAGGGCAACAGACATGCTCTGGAGGTTTTTCATAGAGGGCAACCCTCATTTATCAAGGAAGACGGCAAAATGATAGCCATTAGACAATTTGATGCCAAAGATTTAGCAGATATCCTCCAAATAGAGAAGATCTCTTTCAGCCATCCGTACAATAAATCGACATTCCTGCACCTGCTCTCAGCATACAATACCGGCTTTCTTGTTGCAGAGCATGATGGGAAAGTAATAGGCTACATAATTTACTCGGCAGACCATTCAGGTGCAATAGTGTCAATTGCCGTTAATTCGACTGAAAGGAGAAAGGGCATAGGATCTAAACTGCTTAGGGAAGCTATAAGCGAACTAATCAGTAGGGTCAAGACAATAGAGCTGCAGGTCTCTGCAAATAATATCGATGCAAGCGTTTTTTATTCCAAACATGGTTTCAAGCCTTCAGGCATTATGAAAAATTACTATCCTGATGGAAGCGACGCAATATTAATGAAACTTAATCAAGCGAAATTCCATGCAATCCAAAGAGCATGGCAAAGTTAATCTAGCCCTATTGCATTACACGTTAACCTAGCCGGCCATAGCGGCGGGGTCACACCCGGTCCCATTCCGAACCCGGAAGTTAAACCCGTTGTCGCCACTGTGTTAGTAAGGTCCGTGAGGTCTTGCGAAGCAGTGGTGCCGCGAAAAATCCTTTTATCAAGGGAGTCCGGCAGTTATGGCAACAGACTTTGAAAAATCCAATGCTAGATCTTTCTGTGCTTCAAGTATTGCCTGGGGATAATCCTCTTTCAAACCCATTGATTAATGTGGCACTCTTCTATGTACCGCTTATTCTTTTCATGCTGTACGGGCAGAAATTTCAGACCTGGATGATCCTGAATGAAATCTCTCGCTCTGTAAGCAGGCTCAAGGTCATGAAAGAGAAGTCAAGGAAGGAAGCCGTTGAATACATTACTACTGCAGCAGGTCCTTCACCCGATGTCACTCCTAGAATAGACCAGTTCTTGGAATACTTTACAATCATGCCTGTTGACATAGATCCTAGCGGAGTCATGAAGAAGCTTGAGCATATAGTCGTACTTAGGGATGAGAGAGTTCGAGCAGAAATCAGAAAGATTGCGCCATCTGCTGACCCGGTAAAAGCCAGCACAATGGAGAACATGATAGAGGCCGCTACGGCGCTAAATTACATCTACAAAATCGTCAGGCACTTTTACCTGCTGGGCAAGAGAACGACGAGTATCTACGTTCTGGTCCAGCTCCAAATGATAATGCCCATGATTCTGCAGGAGGCGGATGCGCTCATAGGAGCTATAGACGCTTTCAAACAGATTCAGCCGATAGGCGATGGAATCGGCCCCATGATTGTAGGAAAGAGTATGATGGTCGCTGAGAAAAAGGCCATTGCCAAGGACACAGTTTACAGCGAAGCAGATTACAAGGGCAGGAAACTATACCTGCTCAAGGCCGAAGGGCCTGGAGGAAACGTGGGACAGCCAGGAACGGCAATACAGAAGATGATAGAAGAGATGAACGTAAAACTCGACATGGTAATTATGATTGACGCTGCTCTCAAGCTCGAGGGAGAGAAGACTGGAGAGATTGCGGAGGGAATTGGAGCAGCTATTGGAGGCATTGGAGTTGATCGTTTCAAGATTGAAGATGTCGCTACCAAACACAGTATCCCCCTGTATGCTATAGTGATCAAGCAGTCGATAATAGATGCTATATCTGTCATGAAAAAGGAAATTGCTGATTCTGCTGAGAAGGTTCAGATGCTCGTCAACAGAATAATCGAGGAGAAGACAAAGGAAGGCGAGAAGGTTCTCGTAGTTGGCGTCGGCAATACACTCGGGGTTGGTCAGTAAAATTGTCCATCCCAATGGGAACTACGGAGAAAAGGATGAAAATGCCTGTCTTTACGCTTGAAGAGTGTCAGCAATGCCACATGAAGATGAAGAGGCCCTTTAAAGTCGGCGATTACGTATTTAGTGCAGGAGGCCAGTGCCAGAACTGCAAGGGTAATACGCTAATCGCAGCGGTCTTTGCAGAGAAGGTTCCTCAGCGCTAGACTTGTGTGAGCACTATGGCTCCGGTTGGAGTTGGAACAATTGTGTGTTCAAACTGGGCCACATACCCTCCTCTAGCCTCTATAAGATCAGGATAAGATCTTAGAACTTTTATCTTCACCAATCTATCTAGCATCTTCTTCAACTCTTCTTTTGGGTATTGATCCCTATACCATCTTGGGGAAAATGGTAGCGTCCTTCTGGTTTCCCATATCATGTCAGCAAAAGAATCAAGGCGTTTGTCTGAGGTCTTTTTCCTCGTTACTAGGGCGTAGATTGGCTTTGCTTTTCCTTCAACAACATAACCTGCTCCATTAGGCACTGTCAAGAATGGCTCAATAGCATAAACTGTATTCACCTTGAGCATTTGATTGGCAGGGGTCCAAACATTAGGGATTGAGATTCCTGCATGAACCTTGTATCGCTCAATTGAATGCCCAGAAAGGTTAGATATTGTTTTGAAGCCCCAGTTCTCAGCAACCTCCTCTATGACCTTGCCTATGTATCCTGCAGGCACACCTTCCTTCGCAGCTTTTATCGCAGCATACAGAGATGCTTCGGTTGCTTGGACTAGAGAATCAAATTCGGAGTTGTAGGAAATAGTGACTGCAGTATCAACTAGGTACCCATTAAAATGACAACCAATGTCTAACTTGATGATATCGTCTTCCTTTACTACATATTCTTCATCCAAAATGGCACTGTAGTGAGCGGCAGTATTGTTAACTGATGAGCAACAGGGAAAAGCCGGCTCTGATCCTTTCTTCCTGAACATTCCCTCAACTTCATTGCATATCTCCAAAAGGGACATTCCCACAAGAGACCCTTTCCTGATAGATTCTCTGACTTCCCCTGCTATCTTGCCTGCCTTGATGTATTCTTCGGGAATAGAGATCTGTGACATCGCTTTGTAAAACTAGAAATTGAAGGGGTATTAACCGTTCTTGCCATATTGACCGTCAGCAGATCCAAACACAAGAGGTTTGCAGTTGTTGCCGTAGGAGGCACCTTCGACCACTTTCACAAGGGCCATAAGGCCTTAATCACGAAGTCTTTCGAGGTAGGAGTACGGGTCATTATTGGAGTAACATCAAATGCTTTTGCAGCGACGCTAGGCAAGAAAATCGATCAATCCTATCAGAAAAGAGTCAGGGCATTACAAGAATTCCTCATGACGAGTTTTCCAAACAATGATTACGAAATTCACAAACTCGATGATTATTTTGGGCCTGCTGTAATCAATGGTGCGGTTGAGGCTATTATTGTGACAAAAGAAACTTTTCCAAGAGTCAGAATTGCAAATGAACAGAGGGAAAAAAGAGGACTGCGACCTCTGGAAACGGTATTGGTTGACTTTGTTGTTACTGAGGACGGAAGACCAATTTCAAGCACCAGAATAAGGAAAGGGGAGACTGATAGCGAGGGGAGGGTTTTGAGGAAAAAATGACATCATATAACGCTTATAAGAAATGGTCTCTCGCTGAAATCGAAGTGGATTCTGCTATCGCTTCCTGCCAGCTAATATTGATATGGCTTCCTACAGTTTACTGTCAACAATGAAGGCTTGATCAAATCTTGCCCAGCGAAGAAAAGGAATTTGTTGTTACCCCATGGGAAGTACGTGGAGAGATAGATTACGACAGGCTGATTAGAGAATTTGGAACATCAGCGATAACTGACGATCTTCTTGAGAGGATTAAGAAGCATACCGGCGCGCTCCATCTCTTCCTGAAGAGGAAGATTTTCTTCTCTCACAGGGACATGACTTGGATCCTCGACAGATACGAGGCTGGAGAGAAATTCTTCCTCTATACTGGGAGAGGACCTTCTGGGAATACCCATCTGGGGCACCTAGTACCATGGATTTTCACCAAATGGCTTCAGGACAAGTTTGGATCTGAACTATACTTCCAGATGACTGATGATGAAAAGTTTCTGGTCAGCCCTGAACGCACTCTTGCCCAAACTACGAGTTTCACATACGAGAACGCTTTAGATGTGATAGCGCTAGGCTTCGATCCAAAGAAGACTTTCATCTTCTCTAATGTCGAATATGTGAAAAAGCTCTACAAGACGGCACTTGAGATTGCGAAACATGTTAATTTCTCCACTGTAAAAGCTGTTTTTGGCTTCCAGAATACTACGAATATAGGAATGATCTTCTTTCCTGCTCTTCAAGCTGCACCTTGCTTCTTACCAGCCGTGTTGAAAGGGAAGAACATACCGTGCCTAATCCCTGCATCCATAGATCAAGATCCATACTGGCGAGGAATAGCAAGAGAAGTAGCGCCGAAACTTGGCTACTACAAACCCGCGCAGATTCACAATAAACTAGTCCCAGGTTTGGGCAAAGAAGGTAAAATGAGTGCAAGCGAGCCTGAGACTGCGATATTTACTACTGATGACCCAGATGTAGCCGTGAAAAAGATCATGAGCTCTTACACAGGAGGTAGAGACACGGCTGAAGAGCAAAGAAAACTTGGGGGAAGAGCAGAAATATGCCCTGTCTATCACAACTATGAGTTTCTTTTTGTGCCTGATGATAAAGAACTGAAGAAACTATACACTGACTGCAAGACAGGCAAGATGCTCTGTGGCGAATGCAAGATGATATTTGTATCAAAAGTCAAGCCCTTCCTCATTGAGCATCAGAGGAAGAGAGAACAAGCCAGGAAAGTTATAGACAAATTCATGGTCAAGGAATAGGTCACCTTGAGTTCCTCTCCTCTGCACATACTAGAGAAGAAGATTCTCAAAGCTCTTCAAGGTTCATCAGGAGCTTCTATTGATGACATTTGCAACGGTGCTGATATAGTCCAAGATCAAGCAAGAAGAGCTCTTGAGTGGCTGAAAGAGAAGAACCTTGTAGAAATTTCGTATAGCAAGACTTCAGAAATCTCCTTGGGAACTGAGGGGAGGAAAGTGGCGATAGGAGGATTGCCTGAGAGACGAATAGTCGCAGCACTTGCAGGTAAGAAATCCGTATCCTTGCCGGATCTACAAAAATTGTCTGGACTTGTCGCAGGAGAGTTTTCGGCGGCGCTTGGGGCTGCAAGAGCTCTTGGCTGGATCGAGATGAAGAGGGAAGCAGACAAAACCCTTGTTCTTCTAAAGGCTGTAGCCGAACCTACAGATGAAGAGAAACTTGTTTCCAAGCATCAAAACGGCACAATTGATTCCAAATCCCTTAGCTCAGAAGAGAAAAGAGCCCTCGCAAATCTCATGAAGAGGCCGAACTTCATTCAAGAGAAGGTTATACAGACTCCTGTCATCCGTTTAAGCAGAAAAGGTGCTTCCATTGCAGGGCATATACAATTTGAAAACGAAATAGAAGCTCTAACATCAGACATTATAGTATCAAACAAATGGCAGGGTTCCATGTTTCGACCCCTTAACGTAGATGCACCCGCGCCTGCATTATACCCAGGAAAGAAGCATCCTTTGCAACGTTTTGTAGACGAGGTCCGAGAGATATTCACATCGATGGGCTTTGAAGAGATTGAAGGAAATCTTGTACAGCCAAGTTTTTGGAACTTTGACGCTCTTTTCACTCCGCAGGATCATCCGTCAAGGGAGATGCAGGACACTTTTTACTTGGCCGGGCAGAAGAGCAAAAATCTAGCAGACTCCCAAACAATAGAAAGAGTTTCGAGCGTGCATAGGGACGGAGGGCAAACAGGGTCAAGAGGCTGGGAGTATCAATGGAAGATCGAGGAAGCCCAAAGAACCGTTCTCCGAACCCACACTACTTGCATAACTGTCAGGTACCTTGCTGACAACAAGCCAGAGGAAGCTAGGGTCTTCTCCATTGGAAGGGTGTTTCGCAACGAGAAGGTTAGCTACAAACACATCGTAGAATTCAACCAAGTTGAAGGGATAGTAGTAGGGAAGGCAGTAACAATGAGGGACATGATGGGTATCCTGCAAAAATTCTTTGAGCGGCTAGGTTTCCATAAGACAAAATTCTGGCCCTCGTACTTTCCATATACAGAGCCTTCCCTGCAGTCAATGGTTTATTTCGAGAAACTCGACAAATGGCTCGAACTCGGCGGAATGGGGATATTCAGGCCAGAGGTAGCGCTCCCATTAGGCGTCAAGAACCCTGTGCTTGCTTGGGGTCTCGGGCTTGAAAGACTTGTTATGTTAAGATATGGCCTTGATGACATCCGCGAGGTTTACGGAAACAACCTGAGATGGCTGAGGAGTGTTCCTCTATGCCCGTAGTGCAGGTTTACTTTGATCGCCTAACATCAATGCTTCGGGGCAAAGCCAGCAAGAAGCATCTAGAGGAGACGATTCCCTACCTCGGGTTAGACCTTGAAGAGGTAACTGATGAATATTTGCGAATAGAATATAATCCCAACAGGCCTGATTTTGCAACTGACTACGGCCTTGCAAAAGCTCTGAACAGTTTCTTGGATTTCGAATCTAAATGGGACGATTACAAGGTTGCGCAAGGGAAAATTACTGTAAAGGTTGATCAATCGTTACAGAAAATCAGGCCTTACCTTGTAGGTGCAGTCGCCAGGAATATCAAATTGGATGATGAATCCATACGTCAGATCATTGCTCTTCAGGAAGATTTGCACAATGGTATCGGGAGAATGAGGAGAAAGGTTTCTATCGGCATACACAACTTGGATCCTCTGAAGCCTCCATTAGAATATCTTGCCATTGAGCCCAGCTTTTCGTTTGTGCCATTGAACGAAACTCAGAGCATGAAGATGAGCGAGATTCTTGCAGAAACAGAGACGGGCAGGGAATATGCTCATTTGGTCAATCAATTCCCCAGATATCCCCTTCTGCGCGATTCTACAGGGGGCGTTCTTTCATTCCCTCCAATAATCAATGGTAACCTGACCAAGCTGGACAACAATACAAAGAATCTTTTCATCGATATTACTGCAACAGACCTGAAAACGGCTGAAAATACCTTGGCAGTATTGACTACGACTCTAAGCGATGCAGGGGCAAACATAGAA
>JACPBJ010000062.1 GCA_016180375.1 Nitrososphaerota archaeon
AGAAAGAATGAGCCATCATTGGCTAGCACTCTCCTCACTTCTTTACCGACTTTTTCGAGCCAATTGAGATATTCCTCCCTTGGTCTTTTGTCGTTGTAAATGTTGTACTGTTTGCCTATGTTGTATGGAGGCGAGGTTACTACCAAATCTACTGACTTAGATCGAAGGTACTCTCTCATCCCTTCTAAGCAGTCTCTTCGATAGAGCGTTATTCCATTCAATGAAAGGTACGGGTCAATCTTTTGCGTAGTTACTTTCATTTCGAGTCCGAAAGATAACCCTTCTGATCTGCTGACAACTTTATAACCTCCAAAATAACATGAATCATTGTATAGATGATCTCGCTGGTTAGTTCCGTAGAGCACCCAAAGGGCGTGCTAAAGGAATCTTTGAAGGAAATCGAGGTTATTCGAGGAACAACCCTAGTGAAAAGAGGCTTCGCTCACATGCAGAAGCATGGCGTAATTATGGATGTCACAAGCGTAGAGCAGGCTCAGATTGCCGAGGAGGCTGGAGCAGTCGCCGTAATGGTTCTAGACAAATTACCCTATGATGTGAGAAAGGCAGGTGGAATTGCAAGGACGGCAAGTCTGAAAGTAGTTGAAGATGTGCTTAACCATGTAACGATCCCAGTCATGGCGAAGTGCAGAATCGGGCATTCTGGCGAGGCTAACATACTAGAGGAAGCAGGCGTAGACATGATAGACGAGTCAGAGGTTCTTACTCCAGCGGATGAAGAGCGCCACATCTGGAAGTGGGATTACACGACCCCATTTGTCAACGGAGGGAGAGATCTTGGAGAAGCCCTCAGGAGAATTGAGGAAGGAGCTGCGATGGTAAGGACGAAGGGAGAACCAGGTACAGGAAATGTTGCTGAGGCGGTAAAGCACATCAGGCTCGTCAACAATCAGATTGGAAGGATCAAATTTCTATATGAAAATGGAGACAATCAGGAACTCATCAGGGAAGCAAGAGAACTAAAGGTTTCATACGAAATCGTCGCAGAGACTGGGAGGCTGGGAAGGCTTCCGGTCGTTAATTTCGCTGCTGGAGGAATAGCGACTCCTGCTGATGCATCCTTAATGATGAAACTTGGCTGTGATGGCGTCTTTGTAGGCTCTGGCATCTTCAAGGCAGAAGATCCTATGGAAAGAGCGAAGGCCATTGTTCTTGCAACCACTTTCTACGACGACGCAAAAATCGTTTCAGAAGCGCAAAAGATGGTCGATGAAAGAAAGTCCATGATGGGATTGGATGCGAAGACGATGGAGTTCAGGATGCAGGACAGGGGGACGATATGATAATCGGAGTTCTTGGTTTTCAGGGTGACATAGAAGAGCACATAGCAGCAACCAAAGAAGCGCTCAAGAAACTGAAGATTGATGGAGCAGTTTCAGTCGTCAAGACGGCCGATGAACTGGGAGAGGTTGATGCGCTGATAGTGCCTGGAGGAGAAAGCACTGTTATTGGAGGGTTATCGCTATTCAACAAATCCTTGAGCGTGATAAAAGAGAGAATCAAAAATGGGATGCCTGTTCTGGGAACCTGTGCAGGTATGATTCTGCTTGCAAATAGAACCTACGACAGAGTCGTTGGAGAGAAGAAGCAGCCTCTACTTGGAGTGCTAAATGTGCTAGTTGAGAGAAATTCATTTGGGAGGCAAAGGGAATCTTTTGAAGCAGATCTTAATGTGCCGTTGCTGGGAAAGCAGAAGTTCAAGGGAGTATTCATCAGAGCTCCTAGTGTTAAGGAAGCTTCTCAAGGCGTTGAAACCCTAGCCAAACTCGATGGCGAAGTTGTTGCAGTAAGGCAGGGAAATATTGTCGGAACTTGCTTCCATCCCGAACTTTCAGGAGATACGAGGCTTCACGAATACTTCGTGCAGATGATAAAGAAGCACTAGTTATTTCTCGGGTTCTGATAACTCTACGGACTGGGCGAAAGCTCTCATGTTTTGAGTTTATATATGTAAGGGGGGTTTATCACTTGCACACAGGCCAGTTGCACCAAAGGGGTTATCAGAACTATTTTTCCTGCTCAAGAATCCGTTGAGTCTCTTTTTCGACCGTCTCCCTAGTCCTAACCATGCACCTGCAAAGTGAAATGCGAGACCGATGCCCCATCCCAAAGAGGGAAATGCTGGCCATGGGAAGCCGAAACCTATCAAAGCCCACAGAGCCCAGAGAAAGCCGTTAATTATTATGTAGATTGCGAGATGTACCAAAAAGCCGAATTTTTCCTCAGCCCTCTTCCTTGCCCTCTGTCTCCTCTCCTCTTCGGATAGCGTGGTATTGAGAGGGTGTTAAGGAGCGTATGTAGATTTACCCTAACTGATTAGGAGTCTGAGCAGGTTTGCTCTGCAGATTTGCTCTGTTCCTTGCCCATCTGTCCAGCTGGCAGATTATCGCGCTTAATTCCTTGCCATCCTGCGTAAGAGAGTATTCAACTCTGGGAGGGATTTCGGGGTAAATCTTTCTTGTAATAATTCCTTCAGCTTCAAGGTCTTTCAGCCTTTCTGAGAGCGTGGCTGCCGTGAGACCGGACATGCGCTTCTTCAACTCGTTGAACCTGACAACTTCAACAGAATTTAGTTCCTTTATGATAAGTAATGCCCAACTTCTGCTCAGCAAATCCCATAAAGGAGAAACCAAACATGCCTGTCCTTCGGTGGTAACTGTCTCCAAATTATTCACTCTTAGATAGGTAGGTAGTAAAGTTATACTAGATATAAACTTTTTACCAGTTTTACCAATGGTAGCAGATACAATACTATGTAGCAATTCCAAAACTCTTCGGTTTATATAGTATCATAATCATATCTGCTAGTATGACAATATCTGGTATGATTGACATACCCCAAAGGAGGTGAAAAAGATGGTATTCGAGATATTTACAACATTGGTACCGTTGGCTGCGCTCCCTCTAAGGCTAGCCGTAGGAACTGCTTTCGTAGTTCATGGCTATCCAAAACTGTCAGGTGAAAGTGCAAAGCAGACAAGGGACTTCATGAAGACAATAGGAGTACCGCCATCAGTAACCAGTTTGACAGCGTTGCTGGAGTTCTTCGGAGGAATAGCCATCATCCTAGGCTTTCTTACCCCAATTGCGGGGCTCTTGATAGCATTAGAGATGTTGGGGACAACGATTCTCTCAAAGAACAAGCTGCAGAAGAAGTACGTCCTTGGATACGAACTTGATATAGCATATCTCGCTGGAGCACTTTCCCTAGTGTTCTTGGGTGCAGGACCGTTCTCCATAGACGCAATACTCGGGCTCTAGACGAACCCTCTCCTAACGAACTACAAGAGGAGGGATCGGTGGGGCTAGGGGAAGCCCCCTCCTTTTCTTCCCTATTTTATGAAACGAAAGGATCTTTCCATTTCGCTATTACAGCCGCAACTTCCGGTCTTATCAATTCTTTTGGAGGCATCGTCCCATTGTTAATCAAGTTCCTCATCAAAGTTCCACTGAATTCTAGAAGGTCATCTCTGCCATGCGGGCATGTCTTTTCATTTGCGACGGAGAAGCATTTCTTGCAGTAGAAGAATGCAGGGAACATTAACGGCTCAATTATCAAATCGGGAAATTCTTTGAAGATTTCTTGTGCTGCAAAAGGATGGTAGAAATTGCCGACGCCAGCATGATCCCTTCCGATTATGAAATGCGTGCACCCGAAGTTCTTTCTCATGATTGCATGCATTATCGCTTCTTTAGGCCCTGCATAGCGCATCTCCCAGTTCAGAATTCCGAAGAAGACCCTCTGCTTTGGATAGTAGTTTTCGATAAGGGCAGAGTATGCCCCAAGAATTACTTCGTCTTTGAAGTCTCCTTTTTTCTTCTTGCCTATCACCGGATTTATGAAAAGTCCATCATAGAGGTTCAGTGCCGCTTTTTGAAGGCCTTCATGCCCAGAGTGAGGTACGTTTCGTGTCTGAAATCCGACAACAGTCTTCCATCCTCTTTCTTGGAATGTGTTTCTTGTTTCTGCTGGCGTGAAACTGTGCTCTTGCTTTCTTGCCTCTGCATTTAAAATTGAAATCTTGCCTCCAACCAAATTGTCCTTCATTGATTGTGTCTTTACGACGCCGGGATGCGCTGTATCGTTAGTGCTGTAGACTTTCTTTGCCAGTTCAGCCTTATCGAATGTATAGACGTCTTGCACATCAAGCACAGCTACAGGGTTTCCGTTCCAGCTCAGCCCTAGTCTGTCGCCTTCTTTTGCCCCTCCAAGATCTTCTTTGCTGACATCAAGTAGGATAGGGATGGTCCAAGGAGAGCCGTCTGGGAGATGCATTTCGTTGATGACTTTAAGGTAAGCATCTCTGTCAAGAAATCCCTGCAAAGGACTGAAAATGCCATTTCCTATGTTGAAGCAATCAGTTAGAGTCTCATCATCGATTACTATCTTTTGCAGATCTGCAAATTCTGAAAGTGCTTTTTCCCTCTCGTTGCCCTTCAATATGCGATCTACAAGCTTTCCTCCGTGCGGAGGAGGCAAGCCGTTGGACATTCGATGCACCGAAACTATCTAGTGCTTTCCTCTTACATGCAGGCCACATTCTTTGTTGCCCTGCTCCCACCACCATCTCCCCGCTCTTGGATCTTCTCCGGGCTCGATGGCTCTTGTGCAGGGTTCGCAGCCTATGCTTGGATATCCTCTATCATGTAAAACATTGTAGGGAACCTTGTTCTGCTTTACGTAGTCCCATACTTGCTCCCATTTCCAGTCGAGTAGAGGATTTACTTTGATGATTCCGCCATGATCATGATCTATCTCGACATAGTATGCAGCCTGCCTGTTTTGTGTTTGATCTTTTCTTATGCCTGTAATCCATCCGTCAAGCTCCTTCAGCGCTCTGTTCAGAGGCTCAATTTTTCGTATACCGCAACATAACTTCCTGTTTTCGACGCTGTCGTAGAAGAGGTTCATCCCCTTTTCTCTTACCATCTTTTCAACTGTATTGTGATCAGGGAACATCACTTGAATCTCCATGCTGTACTTGCCTTTGATTTCGTCCATGACATCGTAGGTTTCCTGATTAAGCCTACCAGTATCCAGTGTGAAAACTCGTGCCATCGGGTTTACCTTAACCATCATGTCAATTAGGGCTACATCCTCGGCTCCAAAGCTGGAAGCTAGGGCAATCTTTGGATGGAATTCTCCAAGAGCCCATTGCAAAATCTTCTGAGGAGATGCCCCAGCTAAAGATGCGTTGAGCGAATTTACCTGCTCTTGGGTAAGCTTCGCCTTTGTTTGAAGAACATTGGATTCCATTGTCCTATCTACGAGGAACTCTTTCCAATACCTTATAAGTATAACGACGTTATGTATGTAAGATTATACTATCTGCAAAAAGCACGCGCCTGCGTGCAAACTAGGACGGGGGAGTCACATGAGGCAAGAAAATAATGGTAGCGATAATGAGGTGAGATGAATAAAGGGATGCCATATAAAGAAAAATATTGATTTGGATAATCGACCACTAGAGTATGCTATTTGTAGAAATTGTACTTACAACGCGTTACATGGCTCAGGATAGTTTGGCCTTATGCTAGTTTGTTTCTAGCTTTTGTGAGTGTACTTGTGAGGATCTTTGTCGAAAGTCGCTTTGTATGATGAAGAACAGAAGTAGAACTTCTTGCCTGCGTGCTCCGAAACAAACTTCGTCTTCTCGTCAACCATCATTCCACATATTGGATCTTTGAACATAGCCTTTGCATTGATCTTCGGAATCTTAGCTTTACATTGAAAGGGTATATTAAGCAAATTTGCAGGTCGCTTAGGCATGCTCAAACTCAGTGGTATGATAGGAATACTGACAACAGTAGTTGGTATAGCTCTCTTGGGCTTCACCTTCTATATGGCACTGAATGTCTTCCAATCGTATTTCCCATTTCGACCTCCCGGGGCTGATCTTACTTCTACTCTAAACCTGTTGCTGGGCGCCGCGATTCAGGCAATGTTCTTGGGAGTAATGGGATGGGTAGGCTCTATTCTTCTAGTAAGAGGCGTAGACTTCCTCAAGGTCGAAAAGGGAGTTGGAGTGGTTACCTTCAAGGTGGAGAAGGGCGTCGGCGTAGTTACCAATGTAGAGCAAGAAAAGAAGTAAGTGTCCTGAATGGGAAAGGATGCTCCTATCATCAGTAAAGCCCTGAGGCTAGTTTCCTTTTCGCTAACACTCGTTGCGATAATCATCTTTGTCACGATAGGTTATTCTGCTGCGCAGGTATTCCAAGGAGTGGTATCATCAGGGGATGCGTTAAAAGTAGATCAGAGAATAACTCCTGAAGGAGTCGATCTCGCATTCAATTTGAAGCTTCCCAACAAGGGTGTTTATCCTTTGGAGCTAGATCTGGTGGGAGAAACTTCAGTCGATAAGATTAATGTAGGGAAGGTTGTC
>JACPBJ010000063.1 GCA_016180375.1 Nitrososphaerota archaeon
TGCCTGATCCTACGCAACCTCTGGAAGACTGGAGTATCTATTACCCTTCTCTCCAGCTCGCTTGCGTAAATGTAGCCATGAATGGGGTCTCTGATTTCCGCGGCAGATTTACTCAACAAAATATGGGATCCTGTAACTTAATTTAAGTCTGACTACTATAGAATATTTTTAAGGGTCAGACACGACTCTCACTAAAATGTCAATTTGGCTGGTATCGATCACGCCGGAAAATTGGGAGATCACAAAAAGCGTTTATTGTGGGCAACCAAATACAAACCGCTAACACTTAGAGCCAAAAGTGGAGATACAATCATCTATTATGTGAAGGGCACTGGTTTGATTAGGGGCGCTTTTAGAATTAGCGACAACTGGTTTCAAGCCAAAGAAGCAATATGGGCAGATGAAGACAAAGGAAAAATCAAGTACCCCTATCAAACCCACATAGAGTCAATAAAAATCGGAGATGCAGTTTTCAATGAAATTGCACCAAAGTTATCATTTGTTTCTATAAAAACGGAGCCTCAAATCTACCTTCGAGCTCACGGTCAAAGCGGTGTTGCCAATTTGGGTCAACATGTACCCGAAGCAGACCTGCGCATAATAATTGACAGTATGACAAAGTTAGAGGAGAAGGAAGAACCAGAAGCACCTGAACATGACGAAATAGTTGCTAAATTGGTAAGGATAGGACAATCAATGGGTTTTGAAGCTTCAACGGACAGAGAAGACACCTATATAGCTAAAGGTGCTATTGTCGACGCGGTCTGGACTGCAAAAGTCGCTAATCTGGGGAAAATAAAATACGTCTTCGAAGTTCAGAAGGGTGGAAGCATAGATTCTTTGTTACTGAACCTACTAAAAGCGAAGAACGATCCGGCAGTTAGACGATTAGTAGCCGTATCCGAGAAGAAGCAAATAGAAAGCATAATTCGCGAATCGTCTGAGTTACCAGAGGATTTCAGGAAACTTTTTGTTACTATTGATTTTAACGAGATCGAGCACATATCACAATTGTTCGATAACCTAAACCAATTCAATCAAAAAATGGGGTTCTTGGGCTAGGTCAGACGATTTTTAAGAGCTCTCCAAATATCCCCAGAAACTTGCTCAACACTCTTTTCTCCGTTGACGACTATCCAATCCCCTTCTTTTGCGAGTTCGAGATACTGCCTTCTTACCTTCTCCAAGTAGCCCAAGTCTCTTTCAAGAATGTCTCTCTCAACTTGTTTTCTTGCAAGCGAGGTCTTTGGAGTTATGTCGATAAGAACTACAACATCGGGCTCTGGCAAGCCTCTGTCAAGCGATTCAAGCCAGCTTCTTTCGAGTCCATTTGCCATGCCGTATGGGATGTTCGAATGGTAGTAGCGGTTGCATATCAGAGTAAAATGCCTCTTCAAATAATCTTCAATTTCTGCCTTGGTCTCCCACCTGTTAGCTGAGAGAAGCATGTGCCTTACCTCGGCAGTGCTTAGTGTCTTCCCGTTAAGGAATGACTTAATTGCTTTTCCTATGCTTGTCTTGTAATTTGGGAACGATATCACAACACTCTTGTAACCTTCCTTTTCAAACCTCTTGCACAGATGCTCTGCCTGAGTCTCTTTTCCTGACTGATCTATCCCTTCAATCACAATGAAAAAAGATTTCTTCGGCAAATCAAACCCTTGCAATCATACCCTTTGAACTGCGCAGCACCATCCATTCTGGGTTTTGTTAAGTCTTTAGCTCGTTTCCTTATGTTGCCTCCCCCCTAGACTAGTTTTTCTATGTAGAACACAACAACATACAAAGAGCGGCAAGATACCGTTAAAATCTCTGGTTGATTACTATTACACATGCCCAGAGAAGACATTGGACTGAAGGTAAAACCAGAAGTGTCCAGCGAGGTACTTCTACTTGGTGCAACATTTGTCGCCTCCGTGGTATTTGGCAGTCTCATACTCGCTTATGTGCTCGATTACCTGCTGAATAACTTGTTTGGTGTTAGAACTACAATTGACATAACCTACTACGTGAGACCAGTCGGTCTGTTTTCATCTGGCACAGGCATAGCCTTTCTGCTTTGGGTATTCAGGCATAGGAACCCCAGAGACGTTTTTATATCATCATGTCTTACAATAAAGAAATTCTTTAGGGAGGGGTTGATTGAGGAGCCTCTGGGAAGAACAGAACCCTTTACACCACTGGGACCTCATCGTTTTGTGAGGAATCCAATGTACTTCGGGGCTGTCGCGTTCGCTTATGGCCTAGGCGTTGCTTTTGAGTCGGTCGCCTTCCTTCTATGGGGCGTTCTTATGACCCTTTGGTTCTGGTTTGTATGGATACCATTTGAGGAGAAAGAATTGTTTCTACTGTTTGGTGAGCAATATAGGGAATATCAAAAGCAGGTCCCGAAGCTGTTCCCTTACGGTAGGATATACGGGGGAACTGCGATCACTAAGCAGATGGAACCATAAATGAGGTCAGAAAGTTAACGGAATAGATGGTTAAGAAAAGATGAGCAGACGCAGGCGAGCGCAAAAAGCGCATTACGGAAGTTATATAATCAGATCTAGAGCCATTCAATAAATTCCCGGCACCAGAAGAAAATATGCTGACACAAATCCTGCTCATTGCTAACATAATCATCTTTTCAATATTCAACATAGTGCTGGGCAAGAACACCTGCGGAGAGTCTTGGGAAGCGATATGTGTAAACGACAATTTTCTTCTATCATTTGCACAGGTAAACCACCTTGTAATTACAGGCGAGAGAGTATACCAATTATTCACGTCCATGTTCGTGCACGCCTTCTTCTTTCACCTTCTCTGGAACATGCTCAGCCTCTGGTATTTTGGAAGCAGACTTGAAAGACGCTCCGGCTCATTGACGTTTCTTGCAATTTACCTCTCCTCTGGAATCATAGCAAACATTGCCAGCCTTGCTTTAGGCCCATCAATAATTGCAGGTGCGTCTGGAGCAGTCTTTGGGGTTGTTGGAGCTTACATACTGCTTACTGTCAGAAGCAAAAGCGCAGCAATACCAGCAATGATATTCATCATAGGAATTCACCTGCCGCTATTTGTTGGGGCGAATGTAAATGTGCTCGGCCACATTATAGGACTCGCTACGGGCACATCTATAGCACTACTCAAACTAGGCAGACCAAGATTTTCTGTTGGCAGCAATCATCCCAACAATTATCACGATACCAGCAATCCCAACTAGCAAGTACGGAAAACTGCTTCCATAAAGAGCAGAAAAGTCGCTTTTAGATTCCACGAAAGTGTACCCTTCAAAGTGAGGGTTCCTTTTGGAAAAGAGCCTTGTAACATTGTATCCATCTCCAGAAGGTGCTATTGCATAGATAGAACCAATTCTATCCCTCTCTCCCTCAGTAACAAGAAACATCGAACCTACATATGGCTTGAGCTGCTGAGCAGAGATTCGCATAATCTGATTTTCTTCATTGACAGCAATCAGCAGATCTTTAGAAGGAGGTATAAAGAACACATGCTCGGGCTGCTCGCCAGTAACTGATGCAATGTCTACAACTTTATGTTGTTTATCAGGAGAGATGGCTATGACCTTCTCCTGCTCCTTCGAACTCAGGACCAGATACCCTCCAATCTTACCAAAGTCTAATGGCGCGACTGCTATGCCCTCAAACCACGTATGCTGACCCAAGACTATGATTCTCTCCGCATTTCCCGAAGCGTCTATCGACCAAACACTCCCATCTTCTGTAGTTGCTAGCAGAGCATTCCCCCAGCTTCCAACAGTGTCAAAGGCAAGAAATATTACAGGGTCGAATGGGTACGGTCTTGAAAGGTTCTTGAAACTTGTCAGAGATGGTTGAATTTCAATTATTGCATCAAAGGAAACCATGTAGATGTGGCCTTTTGGAAACCCGTTGAGCCCGTGTGACATCGCAAAGTAGACCTCATGGCCTCCAACAAAATTTGGGAAAATAGGCTTAATTGAGGAGCCGTCCTTGCTCAATATGGCAAGTTTGGAGACGCTTTCGTTTCCCTTTTCTCTGACCGAAACTAGAAACTTGGAGCCGTCCCAGACTATTCCTATAGGGCCATTTACCTTGGCAAAAGGCTCAAGTTCTATTTCTGCACTGGCTTGAGAAAATGATGATAGCGCTATAAGTGAAAATAGAACAACGAACACGGCCTTCAAGGCTTTTTTGATCTCCTTGTAATGATACCAGCAATTATTACTACAACGCCAACTGTTAGAATAACAAGACCATTGTTTATCCACTCAGGGTTTCTATACATGAATGAAGTTGTTGGTCCCACAATGGATAGTCCCTGCAGCCAGAAAACAGCGCCTGCAAGAGCAATTACCGTTCCTACAACAATAATCGGAATCCGCATTTACAGTAATTAACACAGCTTTCGATATAAAATTATGCTCGCTTTGAAAAATCTCTTTTATCTACTTCAAGACTCATGTTCTTAGCATAGCAAACGTTTCCTGACATGTAGTAGGTAACGTGCGAGTGAATCTTGAAAGACGCATCCTTGCTTTCACCTGTGAAGACCATCCGTATTCCTGGCTCAGGAGTATCAATAACGGTTCTTGGGTCGAACATAATGCGGATATGCCTGTCTCTCCTTCCAAACCAGTCCAGAACCGCATTTGCTACCGCTTTGCCGACCTCGTTCGCATTTGCTGATCTCTCCTTCGCAACTACACCCATTACATCCTTTCTGCATTCCTTTACAAGTCTATCGACGTAAGTGTATGTCTTCTCAATGATTTCTTTTACGGTTAGTGTGTCTGTCAATGCGTCGGATGGTACGTACCCGGTGCAATGATTTTAGGGTTTTCCTTACTTACCTTGGAACCTGGCAGGTCGTTTTTGAACGAAAGCCTGCACTCCTTCTTTCAAATCCTCCGATGCCGCCAGTTCTTCCACTCCTTTGATCTCCATCTCCATTGCTTCTGAGAGAGATTTTGACTGTATTCCCTGATTGATTACTCTCTTGGCAATCTTAACTGCAAGTGGAGATGCTTTTGCAATGATTACTCTCAAGATGTCCATCGCCGCTCTTAATTCCTCTCCATCGGGAACCACCTTGTTAACAAGCCCTATTCTCAAAGCCTCTTGAGCAGTTACCATCTGCCCTGTAAAAATCATCTCCTTGGCCTTTGCAGGACCGACAAGCCTTGCAAGTCTTTGAGTCCCTCCCCAGCCTGGTATCAGTCCAAGAGTGACTTCCGGTTGAGAAAATCTTGCCCTATCTGATGAAACTCTAATGTCGCAAGCAAGCGTCATTTCACATCCTCCTCCAAGCGCAAGTCCGTTTATAGCCGCAATTACCGGCCTGTCCAAATTCTCAACTTTGCTGAATATTTTGTGACCGAGTCTAATCATCTCTGGAACCCTTTCAGGGCCCAGCGAGGCAAACGTCTTAACGTCTGCACCAGCGCAAAATGCATTGGTACCTGCAGCCGTTATTACAACTCCCTTCACCGAAGAATCTGCCGCAACTTTGTCAACATTTGTTTCAATCTCTTCCAGAACCTTCTGGCTGAGCACATTTACTGGAGGATTATCCAGTGTTATTACCGCAATTCCCTCTTCAACCCTGAGTCTTACAAACTCTGTTGCGCTCATGCCGATTCACTCTCTACCTGTATTCGTAGAATCCTTTACCAGTCTTCCTTCCCCATCTTCCAGTATGATACATCTTGTTAATTATTTGAACAGGCCTCTGCATCACGTTCCCGCCGTTCATGCGGTTCATCTCTTTTGTTATATGATACATTACATCTATTCCTATCAGGTCGGAAAGCTCGAAGGGACCCATAGGCATACCCGCACCAGCCTTCATAGCAATATCGATATCCCTCATCGAAGCTACGCCTTCTTCATAGCATGCAAAGGCTTCGTTCAGCATTGAAAAGAGCACTCTATTGACAAGAAAGCCTGGGGCTTCCTTTACTCGCACAGGCTGCATCGGATATCGATGATTCCTTATCGATGAAATGAAATCCACAACATCGTTAACAACTTCTTCGCTTGTTTCCAAGCTTGGTATAACTTCTACCAAAGGCAATGTTATCGGAGGATTAAAGAAATGCAATCCGATGACCTTATCCCTTCTCTTTGTTGCAGAAGCAATTTCAGTTATCGAAAGCGATGATGTATTGGTTGCTAGCACAGCGTGCTTTGGTGTTGACTGATCAAGCATCTTGAACGCCTCTTTCTTTGCCTCCATATTCTCAACAATAGCCTCTATCACAAGATCAACATCATTGAAGTCTTTCCACGACAGAGTAGTCTTAATTCGCGAAAGAACAGCTTTCTTCGCAGATTCGTCATAGACGGGCTTGTTTGATCTCCTTTTCAGCCCTAGTAGCATGGAACTGGATCAAATCATCCAGATTCTTCTCCATCATTGAGAGCGACTTGGCAAGAAATTCTTGAGAAACGTCCTTTATGACGACATCCTTTCCGTTGAGCGCCATTACTTCTGCTATGGCGCTTCCCATAACTCCCCCTCCAAGCAAACCTACTTTCTTCACATACATGACCATGAATATCTACTCGCGCAGGTAGGAAGGAGTTGATATAACCTTTGGCAGAGAGTTCAGTTATGCAGTTTTAACGAAAATCAGACTTTTTCAAAGACTCTACCTTGCCTGTAAGATTTTACGGGCCTGACCCTCTGCCCAATGTT